>CAMPCT010000209.1 GCA_946647055.1 uncultured Atopobium sp.
TTGTCCACTAGGGGATACTCCCCTTTTGGACAATCTAGAAGTCGAGGCGCATGGGGATGCCCTGCGAGGCCATGTACTCCTTGACCTGGCGGATGCTGAACGTGCCAAAGTGGAAGACGCTCGCGGCGAGCACGGCGTCGGCCTCCCCGTCGATGACGCCCTCGGCAAAGTGCTCGAGCGTGCCCACGCCGCCCGAGGCAATGACCGGAATGGGGACGGCACGGGCAACTGCGCGCGTGAGGGCGAGGTCGAAGCCGTCCTTGGTTCCGTCGCGGTCCATGCTGGTGAGCAGGATCTCTCCCGCGCCACGACGGGCGGCCTCCTCCGCCCAGCCCACGGCGTCGATGCCCGTGGGAATGCGACCGCCCGCCAGATAGACCTCCCACTTGTCACCAGGACCGGTCCACTTGGCGTCGATGGCGCAGATGACGGCCTGGCTGCCAAAGGCGGTGGCCGCCTGGGTGAGAAGCGAGGGGTCCTTGACGGCGGCGGAGTTGAACGAGACCTTGTCGGCACCTGCGGCGATCATGCGGCGGGCATCGGCCACGGTGCGGAAGCCCCCGCCCACCGTGTAGGGGATGCGCAGCTCCTGCGAGGCGTGGCTAGCCAGTTCGACCGTGGTGTCACGGTCGTCGCTCGTTGCCGTGATGTCGAGGAAGATGACCTCGTCGGCGCCTTCGCGGTCATAGCGACTGGCCAGCTCCACCGGGTCGCCCGCATCGCGCAGGTCGACGAAGTTCACGCCCTTGACGACGCGACCGTTGGTCACGTCCAGGCAGGGAATCACGCGCTTGGTCAGCATGTCCGCTCCTCTCTGGACAAAAGGCAGCAGGTACCTTTGTCCAGTCCCTTACAGCAGCTCCAGGGCCTCCGCCAGCGAGAACTCGCCCTCGTAGAGGGCCCGCCCCATGATGGCGCCCTCGATGACGTCGTCACCCAGCGCGGCAAGCGACCGCAGGTCGTCGAGGGTGGCGATGCCGCCCGAGGCCACGACCGGGAACCCGGCGACCTGGGCGATGTGACGGTAGGCCTCGGCATCGATGCCGGACCTCATGCCGTCGCGGGCGATGTCGGTGAAGACCAGGTGGCGATAGCCCATCTCGGCGAGGCTGCCCACCAGCTCGTCGGCAGAGAGCGTCGTGCCCTCGCGCCAGCCGTTCACGCGCACCTGACCGGCACGGGCCGCGACGTCTGCGACGAGCAGGTCGCCAAACGCGCGCGCCGCCTCGCGGGCGAAGTCCGGGCTCTGCACGAGGGGCGTCCCCAGCGAGATGCGCTTGCAGCCGAGCCCGGCAAGGGACTCGATGCGCGCGAGGTCGCGCACGCCGCCGCCCACGTCCACCGAGATGCCGGGGACGCCGCAGATGGCCCTGATGGCGTCGGCATTCGCCGAGGTCTCGGCCTCGTCCTCCTCGAAGGCCGAGGAGAGGTCGACCACGTGCACCCACGAGGCACCAACCGCCACATAGCTCGCCGCCACGGCGGCGGGATCGTCCGAGTAGACCGTCACGCGACGGCGGTCACCACGCTCCAGGCGCACCACATGGCCACCCAGCAGGTCGATGGCGGGAAAGAGGATCATCGCACGCCTCCCTCGACTATCCCGACGAAGTTGCGCAGCATGGCGAGGCCCTCGCCCGACGACTTCTCGGGGTGGTACTGCATGCCAAACACGTTGTCCTTCCACACCGTGGAGGCAAAGCTGCGCACGTAGTGCGTGCGCGTGGCGACCACCTCGTCGTCAACGTCGTCCGCCAGGGCATAGGAGTGCGTGAAGTAGACGTTCGCACCTTCCGTGACGCCCGCAAGCATGGGGCAGGCGCGACCATGGTCGGTGAGGTGGATCTGGTCCCAGCCCACGTGGGGCACCTTGAGGCGGGACGAGACGAGGCGCGTGGCGGACCCACGCAGGATCCCGAGCCCCGCGCACCACTCCCCCTCCTCGGCGCCCTCGTCCCCGCGCTCGAAGAGGAGCTGCTGCCCCAGGCAGATGCCCAGGAAGGGAACGCCACGACGCACGGCGGCGAGCATCGCCTCGTCCTCGCCGGAGGTGCGGATGTACTCCATGGCGTCGGCGAAGGCGCCAACGCCCGGCAGCACCACGGCATCGGCGGCGGCGATCGTCGCAGGGTCGTCGGAGATGAGCGCCTCCCCGCCCGCATCGCCCAGGCTCCGCACGACGGAGAGGAGGTTGCCCTTGTGATAGTCGACGACGACGATGCGCCTCATCACAGGCTCCCCTTGGTCGAGGGCACGCCCACCACGCGCGGGTCGGCCTCGCAGGCAAGGCGCAAGGCGCGTCCCGCTGCCTTGAAGCTCGCCTCGAGGAGGTGATGCGCGTTGTGTCCGCAGATCTCGCGCACGTGCAGGGTCACCCCCGCGTCGCGCGCGAGGCCCGCAAAGAACTCGTGCCCCAGCTCGCAGTCGAAGGTCCCCACCTTCTCGGGGCCGATGGGGACGTCCCAGAAGAGCTCGCCGCGCCCGGAGATGTCGACGGCCGCCATGACGAGCGACTCGTCCATGGGGATGGACACGTCGGCGAAGCGGCGGATGCCGCTCTTGTCGCCCAAGGCCTCGCGAATGGCCTGCCCCAGGACGATGCCCACGTCCTCCACGGTGTGGTGGTCGTCCACCCAGGTGTCACCCTTCGCATGGACGGTGAGGTCGAAGAGGCCGTGGCGGCCAAAGGCCGAGAGCATGTGGTCGAAGAAGCCGACGCCCGTGCTCACGTCGACCTTCCCCGTCCCGTCGAGGTCGATCGTCACGAGCACGTCCGTCTCGGACGTGGTCCGGGAGATGGTGGCGGTCCTGGTCATGATTCCTCCTTGACGAGTTGTGAGAGGGCGCGGACGACGCACTCGTTCTCCTCGTGCGTGCCCACGGTGATGCGCAGGCACCCCTCCAGCCCACGAGCATAGCTGAAGTCGCGCACCAGGATGGAGTGCTCGTCGCGCAGACGCGCACGGACGGTCGAGGCGTCCGGCACGCGCACGAGCAGGAAGTTGGCACAGCTGGGCCACAGCCGCACGCCCGGGATGCCCGCAAGCTCGCCCGCAAGCCACGCGCGCTCGGACACGACGTCGTCGATTGCGGGCCCTATCAGCGCACGGTTCTCCACGGCGGCGAGCGCCGCCGCCTGTGCCACGACGTCCACCGAGTAGATCTGGCGGATGGCGCCGAGCATGTCCACCACGGCAGGATCGGCGATGAGGTAACCCAGGCGCAGGCCCGCCATGCCAAAGGCCTTGGAGAGCGTGCGCAGGACCATGAGGCGCGGGTTGCCCTCGACCATGCCCACCACGCTCGTGCCCTGCGGCGCGAACTCGACGTAGGCCTCGTCCACGAGGACGAGCGCGTCCGTCTCGTCGAGAAGCCTCCCGATGAGCGCATGGTCGATCGTGCCGCCGGTAGGGTTGTTGGGCGAGGTGACGATGACGAGGGCGGCCTTTGCCGCAGCCGTCACGAGGGCGTCGGCGTCGATGGAGAAGTCGCCCGGGTCACGCCACACGGCCACGCACTCGGTCTCGCACATCTTGGCGAAGTTGGCGTACTCGGCGAAGTCGGGCGGGCAGGTGACGAGCGGACGACCGGGACCGCAGAAGGTGAAGAGCAGGTTGAAGAGCAGCTCGTCGCCACCGTTGCCCACGCAGACGTGCCGGGACGTCACCCCGTGCCAGGTCGCGAGGGCCTCTCGCAGCGCGTTGGCCATGGGGTCGGGGTAGCGATTGAGCGGCGTCGCGACCATGGCCTCGTGCACGGCCGCCATGAACGCCTCGGGCATCTCGTGGGTGTTCTCGTTGGCCGAGAGGTTGATGCGACAGGGCGAGAACGCCGGGTCGTAGGGCTCGAAGCCGGCGAGCGCCGGCCTCACGCGGTCGGTGACGTTCACGGGCGGCTACCTCCCCTTGGGTGCGTCGAGGTCGCGCGGCCAGGCGTCGCGGAAGACCGATGAGACGTCGGTGAGCGACTCCTCGCCCTCGCGGGCGAGACGCAGGCGCAGGCCCACCGAGAGGGCGTGCGACCAGAGTCCCTCCGCCTGGGCGAAGGCCTGCACGGCCGGGCCGTCCTTCACGAGGCCGGCCTCGTTGTAGATGATGACGCTCGAGCGCTTCTGGAAGTCGTACACGCCGAGCGGGCTCGAGAAGCGCGCCGTGCCGCCGGTGGGCAGGGTGTGGTTGGGACCAGCGACGTAGTCGCCCAGGGGCTCGGAGCTCCACTCCCCCACGAAGATGGCACCGGCGT
>CAMPCT010000210.1 GCA_946647055.1 uncultured Atopobium sp.
GAGACAGAAGAGAACCGTCCCCAACCGTCTCGTCACGAGAGCTCGCGATAGAAGCAGCTGCGGTGACCGGTGTGGCAGGCCGGTCCCGGCGAGTCCACCTCGACGAGGAGCGTGTCCGCGTCACAGTCGACGAGGACGCGCCTGACCTGCTGCATGTTCCCGCTGGTGGCACCCTTGTTCCACAGCTCCTGACGCGAGCGCGACCAGAACCACGTGGTCCCGGTCTCCAGCGTGAGGGCGAGGGACTCCGCGTTCATCCACGCCACCATGAGGACTTCGCCGGTACCCTGCTGCTGGACGACCGCCGGCACGAGACCGCGATCGTCGAAGCGCACGTTGGCGGCATCGGCCGAGACGGGTGCCAGGACCTCGCCCGCATAGGTGCTCTCGAGGGTAGAATCGTCGTGGGTCGTCTTGGCCATGTCGTCTCCTCCTGGTGACGGGTGTTGTTGGCGACCACTCTACCACGGCGTCGTGACACGGGAGTTTCGGAGGTCCGCATGGTCACAGACGGCATCGACGTCCTCGTCGTCGGATCGGGGCTCGCAGGTGTGTCCGCCGCCATCGAGGCGGCGCGGGCTGGCGCGCGCGTGGCGCTCGCGAGCCTGGGCGACACGTTCTCGGGCTCGAGCTTCTATGGCGGCACCTGGGGCCTCGGCCTCGTGGGGCCGGCGGACGAGTGCGACGTGGACGACTTCATGGCCACGATTCTCGACGTGGGCCGTGGCGCGGCAGACCCCACGCTCGTGCGGATGCTGGTGGAGGGCGTCGACCCCGCCATCGCCTGGCTCGAGGGGATGGGCGTCGAGCTGCGAAGGCCCAGCGACGCCACGCAACGCGCGTACGTGCCCTGCTTCGACCACAGGCAGCGCGGGTGGCACGGCTTGGTCCGCGCCTCGCTTCGCACGGCCTGGAACCGCGAGCTGGGCCGCCTTGGGGTCACCCTGGCGCCGCGGACCGAGCTTCTCGACCTGCTGGAGGAGGACGGGCGCGTGTCGGGGGCTCTCGTCGCAAACCACGCGTCCGGGCGTATCCTTCGCGTGCCCTGCGGTTCGGTGGTGCTTGCGACGGGAGGTCTGGCGGGCCTCTACGAACGGCGGCTCACTGCCGACGACAGCTGTGGGGCAGCCCATGGCATCGCCCTCGCACATGGCTGCGAGCTCGTCAACGTGGAGTTCCTGCAGATGATGCCCGGGCTCCTCTCGCCCGTTTCCGGCGTGGTCGTGAACGAGAAGGCCCTTCGCTTCTCTACCGTCGGCATGGACCCCGAGGTCCTCGACGAGCGCTCCGGCTATGGTCCCTTCACCTCGAGGCTCCCCTCCTCTGCATTCGACCTCGCCGTTGCTGCCGCAGGACCGGACGGCCTGCCCCTCTCGTTCGACCTGCCCGCTGGGGCGGACGAGCTGGTGACGGGCTACTTCGACTGGCTGCGGAGCTCCTTTGGGATAAGTCCCGAGGACGAGGTCCGCGTCGCCCTCTTCGCGCATGCGTCAAACGGCGGCATCCGCATCGCGCCTGACGCGTCGTGCGTGGGCGGCCCCGCGGGGCTCTTTGCCGGTGGCGAGTGCGCGGGCGGCATGCACGGTGCGGACCGCATCGGAGGCCTGGCGAGTGCCGCGGCGCTGGTCTTCGGCCGCATCGCGGGCAGGTCAGCCGCCGCCGAGGCGGGCCGCGGGCACGGGATGCCAACCGAGGCCCAAGGGCCGTGGGAGTGGTCCCCAGAGGCGTCCCGGGCCCTGGCGTCGCTGCGCCGCGAGATGACCGCCCACGCAATGGTCGCCCGCACCGAGGAGGGACTCTCGTCGGCTCTGAGCATGGCCGATGACCTGCGACGGGTTCTGGGCGAGACGCTCTCCCCCACCACCGACGCACGGCAGGCCGCCCTCACGCGGCGCACCTCCCTCCAGCTCGTCTCGGCACGGGCCATGCTCGGCGCCATGCTCGCGCGCAGGGAGAGCCGAGGGTCGCATCACCGCGCGGACCATCCCGGGGAGGACCCCGCCATGGCACGGCGGGCAGGGGTGGGGCTACAATCGACGGAAGCCCCGCCAGACGAGTGACCACGCGACAGGGAATGACATGGAGACGTTCGAGTTCGTTCTCATCCTGCTGGCATGCATCATCGTGTCGGCACCCTTCGACCAGGTGCTGCAGCGCCTCGCGCTGCCGCTCATCCAGGTGGCGATTGGGTTCGTGGCCGCGCTCTTCCTGCCCGAGGTCGCCGACGTCCGCATCAACTCCGAGCTGTTCCTCGCGCTGTTCATCGCGCCGCTGCTCTTCAACGACGCCCGCGAGGCGGTGAGGGCGGACCTCTTCCACAACCTTGCCGGCATCCTCTCCATGGCCATAGGCCTGGTCATGCTCATCGTGCTCGTCGTTGGCTTCGCGTTGCACTGGCTCGTGCCGTCGATCCCGCTCGCGGCCGCGTTCGCATGCGCCGGTGCCCTCGGGCCGACCGACGCCGCCGCCGTCGGCGCGCTTGGGTCGACGGTGTCGCTCTCGAAGCGGCAGAAGACGCTGCTCACGGGGGAGGCGCTCATCAACGACGCCTCGGGCGTCGTGTCGTTCCAGTTTGCCATCGCCGCCGTGGTGACGGGCGGGTTCTCCGCCGCCGAGGCCGGGACGAGCTTCCTCGTGCTGTTCTTTGGCGGCATCTTCGTCGGCATCGTGATCGGGCTCGTCGCCGTGCTCTCCGCCGCGGTCCTCCGTCGACATGGCTTCGAGAACACGGTCGTGCACGTGCTCTACGAGGTCTTGACCCCCTTCGTCGTGTTCCTTGCCGCCGAGGGGGTGGGCGTGAGCGGGATTCTGGCCGTCGTGGCGACCGGGCTCATCATGGCCAACAGCGACCAGGCGCTGCTCTCCGCCACCGAGGCTCGCCAGCAGGTGCTCTCCAGCGGCGTCTGGGAGGTCCTGGTCTTCCTCATCAACGGGTCCCTCTTCACGCTGCTGGGCATGCAGCTGCCGCGCGTCATGTCGCCCACGTTCAGGAGCGAATACGGCCTGGCGCAGCTTGCCGGGACCATCTGTGCCATGACCGTGCTGGTCATCCTGGTGCGCTTCGTGTGGGTCACCATCCTCGAGCTCCTCCACAAGGACCCCGAGACCGGAGAGCGGGGCCTTGCGCACCCGGCGCGGTCGGCCAAGGAGTCGCTCGTCACCACCCTTGCCGGGCCCAAGGGCGCCGTCACGCTCTCCATCATCCTCACCATCCCACAGCTCACGGCAGACGGCAGCTTCTTCCCCTGCCGAAACCTCATCATCTTCCTGACGGCCGGCACCATCCTGATGACGCTGGTCGCGGCCAACGTCTTCCTCCCCCTGCTGTCCGAGGGCGGAGACGAGGTCAATGACGAGGCCGAGCTCAACGCCGCGTCCATCGCCGTGCTGTCGGCCACGCTCGAGCGCATTCGCTCCCTCGTGGCGGCGGACGAGCACGCCGAGTATGTCCCCGCGCTGCGCCTCGTCGCCGCACGCTATCGCTCCCGCCTGTTCCGCGAGCGGATGCAGTTCGAGGGCTTTGGCGACACCCTGGGCACGCTGATGGACGAGGTGCTCGACGTCCAGCAGAGGCGTGCCGACGAGATCCAGGACGGTCCCACGACGGAGCTGAGCGTCTGGGAGGCGGCGCCGTACTATGCCATGCTGCGCGGCATCAGGGGCTCGGTCGGTTACATGGGAGACTCGACCAAGGTGGGCGCGCGCTTCGACAGCCTGGCCGGGCGCCTGGCCCTCCTATGGGAGGGGGCCTTCCCCACGAGGATCGAGGGGGCACGCGCCGAGCGCATCTACTACGACACCTGCCTGTTCGCCATCGACCTCGAGCGCGCTGCCATCGACTATCTGGAAGGCGTCCTCGAGGAGGGCGACTGGCGACGCGCCGAGGTCGCCCAGGTGCTCGTCAACGAGCACAGGGGCGTCGTCGAGTCCCTCTGGGGACGCATCAACTACGGGCAGGACGCTCCGCACGACCCCGACATGGAGTTCGAGCACGGCATCCACGACGAGCTGCCCGAGGGCATGCAGGAGACGTTTGGCGTGCAGTTCCAGCAGGCGCGCCAACACGCCGACGAGGCGGACGCCCTGGCCCTGGGCTTCGAGCTCGAGGAGGTCCAGCGCCTGCGCGCCCAGGGGATCATCACCAAGCAGCAGGCCCATGAGCTGCGCGAGAGCGTCTACCTCATGCAGATGACGCTCGGCGAGTGACTTTGTCCACTAGGGGATACTCCC
>CAMPCT010000211.1 GCA_946647055.1 uncultured Atopobium sp.
GCTCGGAGTTCTCGAGCGTCTGGCGATAGAACGTCGCGAACTCGCGCAGCAGGTCACGGGCGTGCTGCGGGTCGGTCCGCGTGAGCGATGCGATCGTGTTGAGGGTGTTGAAGAGGAAGTGGGGGTTGATCTGGGCCTGGAGCGCCTTGACCTCGGCCCTGGCCGTCAGCTCGGCCTGGCGCTCGAGCTCGCTTGCCGAGAGCTGGACCGAGAGCAGCTCGCCAAAGCCACGGGCGATGGCCTGCTGGGAGAGGTCGATGTCCCGCCTCCTGCGGTAGTAGAACTTGATGACGCCGACCACCTCGTCGCGGACCTTGAGCGGGACGACGATGCCGGCGGGGACGACCTGGATCGCGCGGTCGCGCCGGTCGTCGGGAAGGCTGGCCAGGTATTCCTCGTCCTCGATCCGGATCGAGGTGAACGTCTCCATCTCGCCCGTCTCGATGACCCGCCTGGTCGCTGGCGTGTGGATGGGGCTGCCGGGCGGAAAGTCCTCGGCCCCCTCGCCGGCATAGCCCATGACCTTCTCGCGATCGGTGAGGCCTACGGCAGTCGCCTTGGTCTCAGGGAGGAGGATCTCGCAGATGGCCTGGCTGTTCTCGTGGGTAAGGCCGCCCGACAGGTGGTCGAGCGTGGACGAGACCATCCTCAGCATCCGCTCGGTCGACTGCGACTGCAGCGTGTCGGGAATCGTGAGGATCGCGACGTCGGCAAGGAGCATCACCATGAACGCAAGCGAGCCCAGCGCAACCGTGGAGAGCTCCTGGCGCTGGATGCCCCATACGATGACGCCCAATAGCACCGCCGTGCCCACAGCAAGGGCCGTGCTGATGATGGCATCGAAGTTGTCGGCCGCCCACTTCCTCACGATGGATCGCCCCCAATGTCGGGGACCGGGCTGAATGCCGACCAGGGCACCTCTCGCTCTGGCTCCGTCACGGGTGGCGTGCCCATCGACACGAGCGCCTTCGAGAGCCGGGCGTCCTGCCACAGCGTCGCCATGACCCTGCGCCAGGGTCCCAGGAACGCGAAGTAGTTGCGGGCGCGGGCGGCGGCGTAGGTCTTGGCCTCCCCCACCCCCTTGAAGAGGATGCGCAGATAGGCACCATGCTCGCGACAGCCGATGGCGCGGAGCAGGGCGGTTCGCCTGATGCGTCCCTCGACCTTGGGAGACACCCATTCGCCCGGATAGGGCCTGAGGGCCGAGCTGGTCACCTTGCTCACGTCGGGACGCTCCGCACTGGCAGCGCACTTCTCGGCCTCGAAGAGCCAGCGGTAGGCGTCCTGGAGGAAGCGCGAGGGGACCGACACCGTGGGAAGGGGCAGGTGGCGCACGCGCCAGGCGTTGTCAAACCACATCTCGAGGCCGGCCATGCGCAGGTTGATGAGGTAGTCGAGGTCCTCGCCGCGCGTGAGCCACGGGTCGAAGGCGACCTCGGAGAAGGCGCGGGCGTGGATGGCCATGCAGCCACCGCAGGCGATGCTCGAGCGCGAGATGCGCGTGGAGCTGAGGGCGGTGCGCATCGCCTCGTTGAACCACTCGTGCTTGGACCAATGGCGGTCGAACCACGGGACGGTGTCCTCGGGCACGTAGGGAGAGTCGTCACGCATCACGTAGCGGCCCGTCTTGGCAAGGATGGGCAGGTTCTGGTGGTTGCGCTGGCCCAGGCCGTAGACGGCGTCGATGAGGAACTCGTCGTCGAGGGCGACCTCGTCGTCGTCGAGGAACACGCAGATGTCGTGGCCGAGGATGCTCGCGACCACGAGGCCCATGTTGTGGATGGCACCATAGCCGCGCAGCGAGATGGTCTCGCCGTCCATGTCGGGAACGATCGCCGAGACGGCGTCGTTGATCAGGGCCGCCTCGGGCGAACCGATGACCAGCGGGTTGAGCGTAGGGTGCCTGCGACAGATGTTCATGACGCGGGCACGCGCCGCGGCCTCGCCGGCAAGCGGGGCCACGACGAGCACGACGACGCGAACGACGCCACGCACCTGCTCGAGCGAGTCCAGGCAGGTCTCGAGCTCGGGCATGGGCTTGTCGTAGGGCGTCGCGTGGTCGTACGTGCCCAGCTCGCCCAGCTCGCCGGGCTCGTCGGCAGACGCCCAGTATGAGGGGATGACGATGACGGGGTTCATGCGGCGATCGGACTACGCGGCCTCGTCGACCTCGGCCTCTTCCTCGGCCTCGGGCTCCGCCTCCGCATCTGCACCGGCATCGGGCGCCTCCGTCACGGTACCCGCCTCGGCCATGGCCTTGATGGTCTCGTCGCCGTCGGCACGCGCGCAGTCCTTGCACGGACGGGTCAGGCCGTGCTCGTAGGCAGCCGCGGCATCACCGGAGTAGATGGTCTTGGAGTTGATGATGTGGCTGCAGTTGGGGTTGAGGTGGTACACCGTGCCGTGCTCGGTCCAGTAGACGGTGCCGTCGCCCAGCTCGATGGCGTTCTGCTGCATGGCCTGCAGGTCCTCGCTGGACACCGGGTTGAAGTCGGCCGAGGTGCCGGTGCCGATGAGCGCGGCCACGACTGCGACCGCGATGGCGATGGTCTTGGTGCGCTTGTCGGCGTCCTTGTCAAGGATGGCAAGGATGACAAACGGGAGGAAGGCGATCACGGAGAGAATGGCGCCAAGCTGGCTCTTGACGAAGAACTCGAACTTGTTGGCCTCGGACGGCGGGTCGATGTGGTTGGCCTTCTTCCAGAGCTGGCCTGCGATGACGACGCAGATGAGGTCGAGGACGAGGAAGGCGACCATCCAGACGAGCGGGCTGCCGGGCAGCTTGCCATAGAGGGGGCTCGACTGCATGAGCGACATGACCGCCAGGACCTCGAAGAGGATGGCGACGACCCACAGCACGATGGCGATGGTGCGCTTGTTGCCCACCTCGCCGGTAGCCTCGACATGCTTGACCTCGACGCGCGTCGCGACGTCCTTGGCGTCGGTCACGACGGTCTGCGCGTTGATCTGCTTGCCCGTCTCGGCATCGATGAAGACGCGCTTGACCTCACGCTTGTTACCCTGCTCTGCCATTGCTCCTCCTCGTCGAGGCGTATGGGACCCCTCTGTTCGCTACCGTTGCCCGATGGGAATGGACAACTCGAAAACCTTGGCTTGCTTGCTTGACTATGATAGCCCCTAGGGAGTCCGTCGGACCCCGCCAACAGCATGGAAGTGGCTCGATTTTCTCCACAGGCACACCTAGCCAGAGATCAGCGCCGCCTCCACCAACCTTGAGGAGGACACATGGCCACCAGGACTAACAACGACATTCCCCTGCTTGCCGAGCAGGTCGTCAAGTACCTCGGCCAGCATCCCGAGATGCTGCAGCAGTTTGTCGATCACCCGTACACCACCGTGCAGCAGGCCACCAAGGTCGAGGAGAAGCTCGATCGCACCGACATGAGCCAGCTGCTCACCCTGGCAGCCGCACTCGCCGGCGGCCAGACCCAGAGCGCACAGTCCGTCGACCCCACCAACCTCGCCACCCTGGCAGGCAACCTGCTCGGCCAGAACGACAACTCCATCCACGAGCTCGCCGGCTCGCTGTTTGGCGCGCAGAAGCCGCAGCAGGTCCAGCAGGCACAGCAGGGCAAGCCGCAGGGCGGCCTTGACCTTGGCAGCCTGGTCTCGCTGGCCGCGCTCGCCGGTGGCCTCTATAGCGCCAGCAAGGTCTCCAAGAAGAAGAAGGAGCAGCAGCAGCAACAACAGCAGCAGGGCATCGACTTCACCGACGGCCTCGACGCAGCCGAGATGGCTCAGCTCGCCGGCAGCTTCCTGAGCGGTCAGACCACCGAGCAGGCAGCTCAGAGCACCGGCATCGACCTGGGTACCGTCGCCAACATCGCCAGCCTGTTCCTCGGCAAGTAGCCTTTCACGACGTCGCAACGCCAGCGGCCCCGCTCCGGCGGGGCCGCTTCTTGTGGGGCGATACTCTCAATGTTGCCCAAATGACCGTCTCGGCCGCTCAAGGGCCTTGGTTTTGGGCCTTTGGGCAACATCGGCTGGAGGAGCTTTTGCTCCCGACTCCGCATGTTGCCCAGATGACCGTTTCAACCGCTCAAGGGCCCTGGTTTTGGGCATTCGGGCAACATCGGCTGGAGGAGCTCGCGCCGTTACTTGGCCTTGGGCTGCTGCTGGGTGATGCAGTGGATGTTGCCGCCCCCAAAGATGATCTCCTTGGTGTAGATGCC
>CAMPCT010000212.1 GCA_946647055.1 uncultured Atopobium sp.
AGGCCTACTACCACTTCCCGTATCCGTGGGCCGAGGACAAGGGCTTCGCTGACTCCCTCGCTCGCACGGGCGTCGGCGCCTTGGGTTACGGCGGAACCCCCTACGTCGGCTCCATGCCCGCCGAGCCCAAGTGCCGCTACCGCAACATCGTCGAGCTGGGCTGGGGCCGCATGGCCAAGTTCAACCACGACTTCCCGGGCAAGGAGGCCATCAAGGCGCTCATCGAGAAGCCCAACCGCCAGATGGTGACCCTCGTGTGGGATCCCGATGACATCGCCGAGATCCACCGCTCGCAGTACTGGAAGGACGAGGAGCCTTACGCGCCGATGGACACCCCCTCCGACAAGAGCTACATGGGCTACTACCAGTATCACGACGACCAGGTCCTCGACGCCGAGGGCAACCTGGTGGGTATCAGCTCCGGCCGCACCTACTCGCTCTACTACCGCGACATGATCTCGCTGGCTTGCGTCAAGCCCGAGCTTGCCGCCGAGGGCACCGAGCTCTTCGTGCTCTGGGGCGACGAGGGCACGCGCCAGAAGAAGATCCGCGTGACCGTGGGCCGCTTCCCCTACTACAACGAGGGCCGCAACCAGGAGGTCGACGTCACCAAGCTGTAAGGCAACCGCCTCTGACGGATGGGCGAATGCCGATGGGCCGGGGCACGTCCCCGGCCCCTTTTCATAAGGAGGGGTGATGGGGGAATCACGTCAAAGCAGGTGGAAGGCGTTTGCGTCGGTGCTCGTCGCGGCGGTCGCGTGTGCGGTCAACCAGTTCAAGGTCCCGCCGGTGTTGGGAGACGTGCAGGCGCGCTTTGGCATGTCGCTCTCTGCCGCCGGCTGGGTGTCAAGCGTCTATGCGCTCGCAATCCTCGCCTTGGCGGTCCCCGGCGCGATGGTCATCAGGCGCCTGGGCATGCGCAAGGCGGCACTCGCCGGCATCCTCGTCTCAGCCGTGGCCTCGCTGGGTGGGGCCGTGGCACCGAGTGCGGGGGTGTTCGTGGTGTTGAGGGTGTTGGAGGGCGTGGGGCAATCCCTGCTCTTCGTGATAGGTCCCACCCTGGTGAGCGAGCTCTTCGCACCTGAGGAGCGAGGGCTTCCGCTCGGAGTCTTCAACTGCGCCATCCCAATTGCGGTGGTCACGGCATACAACGCCGCAGTCCCCCTGAGGGACCTGTTCGGGCTGTCGTCGATATGGGTGGCAAGCTCCGTGCTCCTTTGCGTGGGCTTTGGCCTCGTGTTTGCCTTCGTGCCCGAAACGGGGTCGGCGGGCGATGGGGGCGCCTCCTCAGGTGATGCTGGCTGGTCGGCATGGAGGAACGCGGGCATCCTGCTGTGCTGCCTGGCTATGTGCGGGTCGGGCTTCCGCGACCTTGCCTATGCCACGTGGTCGCCTGCGTACTATGTGGCAAAGCTCGGTATGTCCGAGGCGCGGGCGAACCTGGCCACCAGCATGGAGTACGTTGGCCTTGTGGCCGGGTCGGTCGGTCTCGGAATCCTCGTCGACAGATTCGGAGAAAGGCGCCAAGCGCTCACCCTCGTCTTCGTAGAATCGCTTACGCTACTTGCGAGTTTCTTCGGTTTCATGCTTGCTCCCGGTGCCGTCATGCCGTATATGCTCTTCCTCGGTCTGCTCGTGGGCGCCAACGTCACCCTGCTCTATGCGGGTATCGCCCGCTTTTCCGGTGCCCTCGAGATGCCCATGGGATCGGCGATGATGACGGTGTTCCTTTCGGTTGGGCAGCTGCTCGGCCCGCCCGCATCGGGTGCCTTGGTCGAGATGGGCGGGTGGGACATGGCGTCTGTCGCTACCGTATGCGCGAGTGCGGTCATGGTCGCGTGTTCCGTGGGACTATCGCGCCATGAAGAGAGCTAGAACACGATGACGTTATCGGGCGGAGCCTCCCAGCAGGATTGTGCACGAGAGAATCATGCGCTCCGCCTCGTCCTCGGGGAGGGCCGAGAGCTTGCATCCAAGGGCGTCCTCGATGCGTGCCATGCGGTAGTCGAGGGTGTTCCGGTGCATGAAGAGGCGCTTGGCTGCTCGGGCAGCGTTGCAGCCGCAGAGGAGGTAGGTCCGCAAGGTGGCGAGGCTCTCTTCGGGGTGTGCCGCATGTTCGGCAAGCACTCGAACACGCGGGTCGACGAGCGGATTGGCGGCATTGCGACCTTCGAGTGCGTTTACGAGCACGTTCCGCGAGACCGATGAGAACGTAACCACGCCCGATAGGTCTTCCGCCTCGGCAAGGTCGTGTATGAGCAGGCATTGGCGGTACGCGCTTCGCGCTTGGGCGAGATTCGTGAACGGGTCACTTGCTGCGGCCACGGTATCGAGCCCCGCGAGCATGCCAGCAAGCCCCTTTTCCATAGTCTCCGCCTCGCACGAATCTTCGTGGGCGAGTATCACGACATGCCCCTCATGGAGGATGGAGACCTCGGAAGGGAACGTTATCTGGAGCCGCTTCAAAAGGGCGTCTCCTCCATGTTCCTCTACCGGGATGCTTATGAGCACGAGAGGGCTATCCTCTCGCCATCCCCGACGCCGGAGGTGGAAACGGGTCACTGAGCGCTCAAGAGTGGCACCCTCAAGGATGAGCCTCAGGCAGCTTCCGAGCCCATCAGTGTGGCGCGTGGACGTGGCCCGTGCGCTGCTCATTGCCTGCAGACGGTCGCGCAGGTGCATGGCGAGCGCCTGCTGCCCGGGGGAGAAGGGGGCGACGAGGTCGACCTGCGCGATCATGGCAAAGAGGGAGCCGTCCACCTCGATCTTGCAGACGAGCTCATGCTCGCCATGGCCCTTTGCGGGGCGGGCGACCAGCGGGGCATCGGTTGTCATTAGCTTGCCGAAGACGCTCTGCCGTTCCTCGCGCGTGTAGTGTTCCATGGGGACGAAGCCGCGCTCGATGACGTCGCCCCAGATGCTCCTCTCCCAGCCTTCTGGAAGGGCGCCCGCATGTGCGATCAGCGCCGACGAGCTGTCGAAGAGGGCGATGGGGTTGGCAAGGCCTTCGGAGCCAACCTCGAGCACGCGCGCGGTGGGCGCTCCGGAGATGATGGCCGACACGAGCCGCTCGTCCCAGGCCTGGTAGCGCACGGCGATCTGTTGGAGCGCCTGTATGAGGGAGGGAACGTCTCCCGATGCCGCGCAGAGAATCTCCCGGCCATTCTCGACAAGCTTGTGGCAGCGGCTTGCGAACGTCTCCGGAGGAGTGTCGACGGGGAAGGCTATCGCAGCGTGTCGGGGGAGCGGCTGGTTCACATCCGTTGTGTCGAGCACCCAGAGCATGTTGTCGTCGAGGTTCTCCCCTGAGATGGGGGCTATGCCGGAAATGGCAAGCTCGAGGCTCGGGTTGCCGCCCAATGTCACGGGGAACTTGTCGATGCTCTCGGCGAGGATGCTCATGTTGAGAAGCATGGACAACTCCGTTCGTAGAAA
Source organism: uncultured Atopobium sp. (assembly GCA_946647055.1). Next base: position 3,436 of record CAMPCT010000212.1, read on the forward strand.
GCTCCGAAAGCATAGCTCCATTACCCACATCTTATGACATTGGATGGTTGTATCGACGCACGTATTATGAGGTCAAGATAACCGACCGGAACATGCCGGCGGATGGAGACATTGCCGAAAGGGGAACAACATGAGCGAGACTAAAGACAACGCGATGGCCCTTGACCGTGCAGCTGGCGATCCCTCCCTCGAGGGCGCGACGCTTCTCTTCCAGATGGCGCCTGGCGCCATGGTGCCTTGGCTCTACACCGATACCGCCGACGAGATCAGCGGCTACCAGACCAGCGCTTGGATCGGCACCACGCTCATGATGACCCCCATCTACGACGTCGTCGGCCCCGATGCCTGCAAGCTCCTCCAGAGCGTCTGCGTGAATGACTTCACGAAGCTTAAGTACACCGGCCTTCGTCACGCCGTGCTCTGCAACGACAAGGGCCAGCTCATCACCGACGGCGTCGTCATCCGCATCGCCGAGGACCGCTACCGCACCTATTGGCTCTCTCCCGTGCTCAAGTACTACGTCGAGACCTCCGACCTTGATGTTCACGGCGAGGACATCTCCGGCCAGGAGTACTTCATCCAGGTGCAGGGCGAGAAGTCACTCGAGATCCTCGAGGACGCCTTCGAGTGCGACCTTCACGACATCAAGTTCGCCAAGCACCGCACGGCTGACATGCAGGGCCACGAGGTCCGCGTCATTCGTCTTGGCATGAGCGGCAACCTTGCCTACGAGATCCACGGCCCCATGG
>CAMPCT010000213.1 GCA_946647055.1 uncultured Atopobium sp.
GGTCGTCAAGTCGTCGGTAGGTGGCGTGCAGCATGTTTGCGAGGAAGGCGGAGCGTCTCCGGGCGGTCTTGGTGTCGGTACCGGCGTCGATGAGCGTCACAGGTATGTCGCGAACCTTGCAGAAGTCGCCGAACTCGCGAATCTGCCAGGTCTCCCGGCCGGTGGCGTTGCGGTTGTACCTCCCATCGGACAGCAGGTACACCGACAGGTCCTCGTCACGCATGCGGTCGATCAGGTTCCCAGCCAGTCCCAATGCGTCCACCAGGGGCGTGGAGCCGCCACCGCGCATCTCGCCGATGCGCTCGGCGGCCAGCTCGGAGGAGCTCGTGAAGGGAAGGACCAGCCTGGCCGTGGTGCCGCCATAGCCGATGATGGCGACGCGCACCCGCTTGGCGTAGGCGCTCTCCAGGAGGGAGATGACGCAGCCCTTGACCTTGGCGAGGCGGTCGTCAGCGACCATCGACCCGCTGCTGTCGATGATGAACAGGTAGTTCCTTCGGCCACGGCCCGCCACCTTCTGGTAGCGGAGGCTCTCCGGCATGATGCCGTCCGCGAGGTCGAGGCCCTGTGAGAGCTGCGCCACGATGCTGCCCGGAAGGTGGACGCGCCTCGAGGCGGGGTTGGTCGTCGCCCCGATGACGTGACCCTTGTGCGCCCCGCTCATCCGTGGGCCCTTGCGGGCCTCCTGGGCACGCCGCACGCGGTCCTTGGCCGTCTCGAGGGGCTTTGCCTGGAACGGCATCACCGGTATGTCGTGCTGCGGCAGCTCCACCGGGGGTGCCGCGCCTACCCTTTTTTTGCGTCGTCCTCTCCCCCACCGTCGACGGGCTCGTCACCCTCGACGACGACTTGGACGGGCACGACGACGGGCGTGGGCTCGGGACTCTCGCGCAGCGTCCCCGCAGCCTTCTCGAGCATCGCGTCGGTCATGCCCATGTCCTCGAAGGGAAGCTTCTTGAGCCTGTGCGGCAGCACGAAGCGGGCAGCGAGCAGGACGTCGTCCTCGGTCACGCTGGTCCTGCCCTCGAGGGCAGCGGCGGCACGGGCGGCCCTCATCATGGTGATGTCGCCGCGATAGCCGTCCACCTCGAACTCGGCGCACAGGCCCACCGCGAGCTCCATGGCATCGTCGGGGATGGTGACGTCGGGGTACAGGGCGCGCGCCTGCCGGATGCGACGCGCCAGGAGGTCCTCCTGCCCCTGCCACTCGCCCACAAACGCCGCTGGGTCATGCTCGAAGGCGGCATGGCGACGGATCAGCTCCAGGCGCTCCTCCCTCCCGAGGCTGCCGCTCACCTTGACCGACAGGCCAAAGCGGTCGAGGAGCTGTGGGCGGAGGGTGCCCTCCTCGGGGTTCATGGTCCCGATCAGCACGAACCGCGCGGGATAGCGCAGCGACATGCCCTCGCGCTCCACGCGGCAGACACCGGTGGCGGCGGCATCCAGCAGCAGGTCGACGATGGAGTCCTCCAGCAGGTTGATCTCGTCGACATAGAGGATGTTGCCGTCCGCCTCGGCCATGAGCCCCGGCACGAACTCCCGCTCGCCGCTCTTCATGAGCGTCCCCAGCTGGAGCGTGCCGACCACGCGGTCCTCGGATGCGTTCAGGGGGAGCTCGATGACGCGCGTGTCGCCCCCGAGCAGCCCAGGCAGGGCGCGGACGGCCGTGGTCTTCGCCGTCCCCCGCTCGCCATAGATGAGCACGCCGCCAATGGCCGGCTGCACCGAAATGAGGCAGAGGGCGAGCTTCATGTCGTCTTGCCCGACGATGGCGCTCAACGGGTAGTCCTGCCGTGCGTTCGTAGCCATGCGTTGGTCCCCCATGTGACGTAGCGTCCGACATCCGATTTGCTGATTATAAGCCCGTTTGTCACATGGGGGAATGTGAGTGCGCCGTCCTTCCCGTGGGTCGCACGACGGCAGCCAGATGCTATCCTTTGTCGTGATGGGCCCACCCCTCCGTTCGAGGAGAAGAGGACATGGCAGAGCGACGCACCACACGACAAGACGACCGTCGCCGTCCCACCAGGCGAAGCGACGCCCCGACACGACGCGCGGACGCCCCCTCGCGGCGTGCGGACGCCCCCTCGCGTCGCACACAGACCCAGACGAGTTCCGCACGGCGCGAGCGCAGCGCACGCGGCCGCGCAGACACCGGTCCCAACCTGCGGCTCATTGGCCTTGCGGTGGCGGCTGTCGCCCTCATCGGCCTCCTCGTGTTTGGCGTCAGCGCATGCATGAGGTCGTGTTCGGGCGACAAGGGCGAGCCCGCCGCACAGACGACCACAGTCGACGCGACGGACGCTCAGGACAGCGGCTCCGCGTCACAGGAGGCGGACACTGGCAACGCGACGGAGAACTCCGGCGCCTCCGGCGAAAGCGCCACGACGCAGACGACGGAGCCCGAGGAGAAGCCCCTGTCCGCCAGCTCCGAGGCCGCCATCGAGAATCCCAGCGCGTTCAAGCGGATACTGCTCACCAGCACCCCGCGCGACCAGTGGTCGGGCGGGGATGTCCCGCTCATCCTCCAGAAGGACCCGCAGTGGGCGACCGTCAAGTACGCGGACGGTGTCATCGGCACCCACGGCTGTGGTCCCGTGTGCCTCTCGATGGCGTACGTCTACCTCACCGGCGACACGTCGATGGACCCCATCGCCATGTGCGCATTCAGCGAGGAGAATGGCTACGTCGAGGCCGGCGTCACCGGCTGGCGCCTCATGGACGAGGGTGCCTGGCAGCTCGGCCTCACGGTCCATCCCGTCCTCACCGAGGTGTCAGGCCTGCGACAGGCGCTCGAGTCCGGTCAGATCCTCATCCAGGACTGCGACCCCGGCGACTTCACCGAGCATGGGCACTTCATCCTCATCTGCGGCATCGACGAGAACGACCAGCTCACCATCCGCGACCCCAACAGCTGGCGAAACACACAGCAGACCTGGGACGCCCAGCGCGTCCTCGACCAGCATCGCAACATCTGGGGCTTCACCTACGACGGCTAACTGGACAAAGGTAACAGGTACCTTTGTCCAGTACGAAGGAGCAGCCATGACGGACATTCGGTCCATACCCGCGCTCATCGACCACACCAACCTGCGCCAGGACGCTGGCGCCGCCGACATCCGACGCCTGTGCGCCGAGGCCGCCGAGCACGGCTTTGCCACGGTCGCCATCAACAGCTGCTGGACGGCGCTCGCGGCGCGCGAGCTCGCGGGCTCGGGCGTGGGCATCAGCACCTGCATCGGCTTTCCCCTAGGCGCCTGCTCGACGGCCGCAAAGGTCGCCGAGGCACGCCAGGCAGTGGCCGACGGCACGACCGAGATTGACATGGTCATGAACGTCGGCTGGCTCAAGGATGGCGACGACGAGGGCGTTACGCGCGACATCCGCGCCGTGGTCGAGGCTGCGGGCAGCGTCCCCGTCAAGGTCATCATCGAGTGCTGCCTGCTCACGGACGAGCAGAAGGAGCGTGCCTGCCGCTGCGCCGTCGAGGCAGGCGCCGCCTTCGTCAAGACGAGCACGGGCTTTTCGACGGGCGGGGCCACGGTGGCTGACGTGGCGCTCATGCGACGCAGCGTTGACGGCGCCTGCCAGGTCAAGGCGGCAGGTGGCATCCACACGCTCGACGAGGCCCTCGCGCTGATTGATGCCGGGGCGGACCGCCTTGGCATGAGTGCCGGCATCGCCGTTGCCCGTGAGGTGGCTGCCAGGCTGGGATAACGGGTGCCGCAGACAGGATGTGGTGAGAACGCGCCTCTCCGTCGACGTGTTCTGTCGTGCCTGCTGTGAGAACGCGCCCCGCCGTCGACGCGTTCTCGTGCCTGCTGTGAGAACGCGCCTCTCCGTCGACGTGTTCTCGTACCAGCGGTTACGCACTCAAACACCCTGGTTGTGACGTAGGTAGGCATTGGAACGGAACCGCCCCACCTCTTCCATGCAACGTCCGCAGCTTTGCGAGGATAGGGCATGGAAGAGGTGGGGCGGTCCACCATCGTAACTAGTGTCTAGGCGTGGAAGTTCATGTCCTGGTTGGTGTCCTTGAGCATGACGTCGTGCGCGCCGCCCTCGACGAGCGAGGTGGCCGAGACGAGCGTGAGCTTGGCCTTCTCGCGCAGCTCGGGCAGGGTGAGCGCGCCGCAGTTGCACATGGTGGAGCGCACCTTGAG
>CAMPCT010000214.1 GCA_946647055.1 uncultured Atopobium sp.
GACTGGTCGTCTCCCAGGCAGGGGAAGAGGTGCCCACGCACGTCGAGCTCGCCACGCTCGAGCAGCTCCTCGTAGGCCCAGGCGTTGATGCTGTCGGCGCCTGGGATCACCGAGAGCGCCATGTCGCAGACGCTCGTGATGCCCATGGCGGACAGCTTGGCGAAGTAGTCGCGATAGATGCCGAGCATCTCCTCGCGCGGGAAGGTGGCCACGACCTTGGCCACGTAGATCATGCCCGCGGCCTCCTCGAGCACGCCCGTGAGCCTGCCCTCCGCATCGCGCACGAAGTGCCCGCCTGCCGGAGGCTCCGTGGTCTCGTCGATGCCCAGCGCGGCCAGTCCGGCCGAGTTGACCCAGAGCGTGTGGGCGTCGCCCGAGTACATGGCCACCGGGCGAGTGGGGAAGGCCTCGTCAAGCGACGCGCGCGTTGGTGCCACCGGTGGGTCCCACAGGTAGTCGCGCCAGCCATGGCTCATGAGCCAGGAGCCATCGTCTGGGCGGGTTGCGGCGAACTCCACCATGTGGGCCACGCAGTCGGCCTCGCTCGTGCCGGGGTACTCGGTGGCGAGGGCTGACGGGAAGAGCGCGGCATGGAAGACGTGCTGGTGCGCGTCGTGCAGGCCGGCGGTGACCAAGGCATCGCCAAAGTCCACGACCTCGGCGCCCACGGGGGTGTGTCCGTCAAGCTCCTCGGGCGGGAAGGCCTCGATGATGCGACCGTCCTCGATGAGCAGCCCTAGCGGGCGCGCCTCGTCGTCCACCCCCGCAAACACGCGGTCCGACACGATGACGAGCGGCTGGGGCCCGTTGCTCGCTTCCATGGTGTGCCTCCTTGGGACAAAAAACGGCGTCGCGCACATCATAGGCAATTGCGCACGCGTTAACCACCGTCTCGTCACTCCCTCCGCGTGCTACGATTTCCCAAGGAACGCGCCGAGGAAAGGCCATGCCATGAGGGACGGGTTCATCTCTGTCGCGGCGGTTGCGCCGCATGTCCGCGTTGCCGACGTCACATTCAACGTCGCATCGATCGCAAAGGCCGTCAGGCATGTCGTGGGCGACGGCGCCCACGTGGTGGTCCTGCCCGAGCTCTGCCTGACGGGCGCCACCTGCGGGGACCTCTTCTGGCAGGACGTCCTGCTCGCGGCTGCCGAGAGGGGCGTGGCCGACCTTGCCGCTCGGACGGCGGACCTCGATGCTCTCGTGCTGGTGGGGGCGCCGGTACGTCAGGGCGGCAGGCTCTATGACTGCTGCGTCGTCCTGGAATCCGGACAGCCGCTGGGCATCGTCCCGCGCCGCGCCTTTGCGGCGGATGGCGTGGCGGCGAGCTCGCGCCACTTTTCGCCCGGCCCCGTCTCGCCGGTCCTCGTCGACTATGCCGGTGCCATCGACGTGCCCTTTGGCTGCAACCAGCTCTTTATCTGCGACGCCCAGCAGGACCTCGTCGTCGCGGTCGAGCTGGGAGCCGATGCCACGCTTCCCTGCCCGCCCTCCGTGGCGCACGTCCGTGCCGGGGCGACCCTCGTGTGCAACCTCTCTGCCTCGCCCGAGCTCATTGGCGCCGAGGAGCGTCGCCGCATGGTCGCGCGCGACCTCAGCTCCCGCCTTGCCTGCGGCTACGTGCTTGCTGACGCGGGTTGGGGCGAGTCCACGACCGACTACGTCTTTGCCGGCCACGGCATCGTCGCGGAGCTGGGCGAGGTCCTCGACGAGGCGGCGCCCTTCTCGCCCGGGCCCGCGGCGAGCGAGGTCGACGTCTCCCACGTGGTGGGGGAGCGCCGCCGCAACGCCCTGCTGGGCCTTGCGGTCAGCCCCGACGAGGCCGACCACCTGGTGAGCTACTTCTCGCTCAAGCCCGGCACGAACGAGCTCACGCGCTTCGTCGACCCGCTGCCCTTCGTCCCTGCGGACAAGGCCGAGCGCGCCCAGCGCTGCGAGCGCGTCTTCTCCATCCAGGCGCAGGCCTTGGCCCAGCGCATGGCGCACATCCATTCCCGCCGCGCCGTGGTCGGCGTCTCGGGTGGCCTCGACTCCACGCTCGCACTGCTCGTCTGCCAGCGCGCCTTCGACCTGCTGGGGCTTCCCCGCGAAGGCATCCTCGCCATCACCATGCCGGGCTTTGGCACCAGCTCTCGCACCAGGGGCAACGCGGAGCGCCTCTCCGACGCCCTGGGCGCCACGCTGCTCGAGGTCGACATCACCGATGCCGTGCGGCAGCACTTCGCCGACATCGGACAGGACGAGGACGACCACAACACCACCTACGAGAACGCCCAAGCGCGCGAGCGCACCCAGGTCCTCATGGACATCGCCAATACCGAGGGCGGCCTCGTCGTGGGCACGGGCGACCTCTCCGAGCTCGCCCTGGGCTGGACCACCTACAACGGGGACCACATGTCCATGTACGGCGTGAACGCGAGCGTCCCCAAGATGCTCGTGCGCCACGTGGTGCGCCACGTCGCCGAGACCTGCGACGACGCCGAGCTCTCGTCCGTCCTGCTCGACATCCTCGACACCCCGGTCTCGCCCGAGCTCCTCCCCACCCAGGAGGATGGGACCATCGCCCAGCGCACCGAGGACCTCGTTGGCCCCTACGAGCTGCACGACTTCTTCCTCTTCAACATGGTGCGCAACGGCTTCTCTCCCTCCAAGACCTACCGTCTGGCGCAGGTTGCCTTCGACGGGGACCACGGCGCGAGCCCCTACGACGAGGAGACCATCCTCAAGTGGCTCAAGGTCTTCTGCCGCAAGTTCTTCTCGCAGCAGTTCAAGCGCAGCTGCTCGCCCGACGGACCGGCCGTGGGCACGGTCGGCTTCTCGCCGCGCGGGGGCCTCGTGATGCCGAGCGATGCCATGGCGACCATCTGGGAGGCTGACCTCCTGAGCCTGGAGGGGGACGTGTGACGCTCGTTCTTGCCACTTTGTCACACCCACGCTCGCAGAATTGATAGCGCCGCTTGTCGATAGTCATGATTCAATTCAGGAACTTGTTCACTAAATTGTGGACAATTCGGCTTGGGTTTCAATGGACGGCACGGTGCCGCCATGGCCCGTTCCGTCAATGACCCGTCAGGGTCACGCGAACAAGGGGGATTGATCCACATGAGCAAGAAGCTTACCCGTAGGAACTTCCTCGAGGTCGCCGGTGCCACCGGTGCCGCCCTCGCGCTCGCCGCATGCGGCGGTGGCGAAGAGGCGCCCGCCGACGGCGGCGAGGAGGGTGGCGAGGCCGCTGGTGGCGACACTGGCAAGCTGGTCGTCTACACGCCGCACTCCGAGGAGGAGATCTCCATCGAGATCCCGCCGTTCGAGGAGCAGACGGGCATCTCCGTCGAGGTCGTCTCCGCCGGCGCCGGCGAGCTCATCTCCCGCATCTCCGCCGAGGTCGACAACCCCCAGGGCGACATCCTCTTTGGCGGCTCCATGGGCACCTCGCTCGCCTCGCTCGACCTCTGGGAGGAGTACGTCCCCGAGGAGGACGCCAACGTCATGGAGCCCTACCGCTCCAAGGAGAAGAAGGTCAGCACCTACACCCTCGTTCCCACCGTCATCCTGGTGAACCCCGAGCTCATCGGCGACATCGAGATCAAGGGCTTCAACGACCTCCTGAACCCCGAGCTCAAGGGCAAGATCGCGTTCGCTGACCCCGCAGCCTCCTCGCTGTCCAACGTCCTCGTGTTCAACATGCTGCTCGCCATGGGCGACGGCCAGAACTATGACGCCGGCTGGGATTGGATGGAGAAGTTCTGCGCCCAGCTCGACGGCAAGATCCTCGACGGATCCTCCAAGGTGCCCAAGGGCGTTGCCGACGGCGAGTATGCGGTGGGCCTCTCCCACGAGCTGTACTTCGCGTCCTACCGCGATTCCGGCATCGAGGCCGTCTGGCCCGAGGAGGGCTCTGCGGTCATCACCGGCCCCATCCAGATCATCAAGGGTGGCCCCAACCCCGAGAACGCCAAGAAGTTCATGGAGTACGCGCTTGGCAAGGACTTCCAGCAGCGCTACATGGAGCAGCACAACGCCCGTACCGTCCGCACCGACGTCGACGCCCCCGAGGGCGTGCCCGCGTTCGACAGCCTCAAGACCTTCGAGGAGCCCATCGTCACGTCCGACGAGCAGAACGCCGTCCTCGAGAAGTTCACGGACCTCGTCTACGCGTAAG
>CAMPCT010000215.1 GCA_946647055.1 uncultured Atopobium sp.
GTCAAGCGCCCATCGGCGCTCAGGCGTTCGCAGACCTCGCCCGCGACCTGCGCGGCCACGGGCGCCCTCGCGCCCAACTTCCAGCGATACTGCATCGCTGCCTCCTATTCTTTTGTTTTGGGATTCATTGGCCACGCAACGCCGGACCATGCCGTAACGGACCTAACCCTGCCATGCCTGCCATGCCTTGTCATGCCATGCCCCAACCCAGCTGACCTTACCCGTCCGCGCCTTGCCTGCCACGCCTTGCTAAACCACGCCTTGCCAAACATCACCTGACGTTGCCAGACCCCGCCTCGCCGCAACCTCGCCGGGCCCTAACAGGCCAAACCACGCGGCACCCACCGTGCCTAGCCTCGCCTGCCTAGACCTTCAACGTATACATGCCGAACTGGCCGTCGCGCTCAGGGCGCCACTCGCCGATGCCGACCACGAAGCCACCGAAGTTGACCATGTTCAGAATCTGTTCGAGCGAATATTTGCCGTCGCGGTTGTACTTGAGTCGCAGGGGAATCTCCCACTGCTTGAACTCGCCGCGGTAGCGGATGTCCGCGGTCTTGCTCATGCCGCCGACCTTCACCATGTCCTCGCGCATCTCGGGGAGCGGGCCGACGATCTCGGCGACGTCCACCGTCGCTGCCTCGGTCGCACCTTCCAAAAAGAACGTGCCGCGCAGCTCGGTCTGCTTGACGTCGAGGCCAGCGCGGTATGCGCCAGTGATGATGGACTGCTTGATGCCCGTCACGGGGAAGCCGAACTTGGCGCCGCGTCCGATGGCCTCCGTCCAGTTGGCCTCGGCCTCCTCATCGGACTTGCCTTCCTCGGGCTGCTCGGTGAGCCAGTAGAGGCTCGCCATGAAGTCGTTCACGGGAATCTTGATGTTGTGCTTTGCGGTGACCTTCTTGCCGCGCTGCTTGTCCAGCATCTCTTGCTTGGCCTTGTGGCTCCAAGCGTGGATGATGAGCGGCGTGGTACCGACGATGGTGATGTCCACCGTCTCGATGTTGATTGGCTTAATCTCGATAGTCGCTGCCGACTTGCTTGCCGCCATGGTGTATCCTCTTTCTTGTCGTTTCGCACTTCTTGTGCGGCTTTGCCCTCGCAGCTGCTACCTGCGGGGGCGTCTTTTTTATTAGGAAGTACGAGTTTCTCGTACTCTCACGGCATGGCTAGTCCAGCGCCAGCAGGTAGTCAACCTTCTTGCCGTACAGGTTTGCCATGCTTACGAGCTTGTCGGCATCAGGCGAGGTTTCGCCGCGCTCCCACGCATACAGTGTGGTGATAGAGACGCCCAGCTCTGCCGCAGCCCTCTCCGCACGGATTCCCGCATCCTCGCGGGCCTTACGGTAATTCTGCTGTGCCATTGGTTCCTCCAATCGGTTGTCCACGCACGCATGGACGCATCCATGCGGCCTCGGTTGTCAGATACCCGTCCGTTTCTTGCTCTACGAGAAATGGACAAATCGCTTTCGGTTTCGCGCGTGAGGTTCCGTGTTCCTCGGTTCTCGTCGGGGATTGCTCCCCCTGCGGTTCGGCGCTGCGAACTCCACGCCCCCCCCGTGCCGCGCGATGTGGTCTTTCCCACCGTCCTAGGTATGTCGGAAGAATCTTTCGTCTGACATGTCGCCAAACTCCTCTCTTGGGCCTGTGCGCCCTGGTGGAGGTCGCGCCGAGTCTGTCACGGCCCCCATCACGACGGACGCGGTATTGTTGCCCCCGCGTCATGGGCGCGTCCTCTCAGTGCGGGTGAGCCGACTTGCCCCGCGCCGCGTCACGCCCGCCATCGTCGGCGGCGGGCTTGATACATCGCTTAAACCTCATGCGCTCACCCCTTTCGTTGCTTTTTTGTCCCTCGCACCTAATAGTACGAGAATCTCGTACTTATGCAAGCGTTTTTTGGTAATAATTTTCTTGTCACGGATTATTTACAAAGGAGGTAGCCATGAGTCTAGGAACACGCATCGCGTCCATGCGGGGTTACCGCCGTCTCAACCAAGACACGTTGGGCGGTATGGTCGGCGTGAGCAAGCAGACCATAAGCGGCTGGGAGCACAACACGTCGAAGCCCAACGCAGACTACATCCGCAAGCTCTGCGAGGTGCTCGAATGCTCTGCCGACTACCTGCTTGAGCTGACCGACGATTACAGGCGAGGCGTCTAGCCATGCCCCGCAAGCAACGCCGCGCCCAGTGGGCGTCCATAACCGAGGTCGAGAAGGGAAAACGATACAGGATTCGTTGGTGGGCGAGCGGCCCCGATGGCTACAAGCGTCGCTCCGAGACGGTCAGGGGCACCCGCAAGGACGCGGAGCTGCGCCGCGCGGAGCTGATGCTCGACCACTCCGAGGACGCGCCGTGCCCCACGGTCAGGCAGGCGTGGGAGAGGTGGGCGCTGCCGGAGATGCGGCGCAGGGTCGAGGACGGCGACCTCGCCCCGCTCACGCTGAGGGCGCACGAGACTGCGTGGAGGCTGCACGTCGCGCCGACGTGGGCCGACGTGCCCCTCGACGCGGTGCGCCCGCTGCAGGTGCAGCAGTGGATCAGCGGGCTCTCCTACTCCCAGGCGCAGACGGCCACGTCCACGCTCTCCAAGGTGATGGACCTCGCCGTGCGCTACGAGTGCGTCGACCACAACCCGATGCGCGAGCGCTACCTCATGCCGTCCAAGTCCACCATCGAGCGTCTGGACAGGGGCGTGTGGACGCTCTCGGAGCTGCACGGCGTATGGGCTCGCGTCCGTGGCGAGTGGTGGGAGGCGGCCTTCCTGCTGGCCGCCTTCGGTGGCTGCCGCCTAGGCGAGTCGATGGCGCCCCGCGCACGCGACGTGGAGATTCGCAACGTTGACGGTGTGACGCTCGCCCTGGTCGGCATCACGGGCCAGGTCGCGGCGAGCGGGACGGACGTCGTGCGCACCAAGACCGAGCAAAGCGTGCGCACGGCCACGCTGGTAGGCTCCCCCGCCGTGCGCATGGCGCAGATCGTGGCGACGCTGCCGCCCGACTGGCCGCTCTCGCACGACGGCATGGGGAACGTCCAGCCCCAGAGCCGCCTCAAGGAGGCGTGGCGGCAGAAGCGCATGGCTCACCCGTACCGAAACCTGCGCAACAGCTGGCAGACGTGGATGAGGTGGGAGCTGCACGTCGAGCCGCGCTACATCGAGCCGATGATGGGGCACAAGCTCCCCGGCGTCACGGGGGCGCACTACGACCGCCCCACCGCCGACATGTTCGCCGACGTCATGCTGGACGCCTATAAAGCTTACAGATTTGATGAGGACTGGACGGACATTTGGGACGAATTGGGACGGTGATACATTATGCATGCCGCTTTACCTGCGGTTATGCAAATCCCGCCATATGCACATCATCAAAATGGGCTGTGTCTCGTAGTGTGGCATAGTGCTCTACCTTGTGTTATGCACTATTCTCGCACCACGAAACACCACGAAACAAGTAATTTGGGACGCGCTAGGGACGCAAAAAAGGCCCGCCCCCACGCATGGGGACGGGCCAGCCGCTCGACCGAAGCCTACGCGGCGCGCATGTTCTGAGGGCGGGTCATGACAAGGGCCTTCCCAGAAGGACCACCGCCCCAGTGCGGCGGCTTATAGCGCTACTCGCCGCCGAAGCAGCCCGCGCCCCGCATGCGTGCCTCCCTATCGTCGGAGTGCTGAAAGCGGCGCGTCTGCGCCTTGCATTATAAGGCAAAAAGCCCCTCCCCGCCAAAGCGGAGAGGGGCGCGTCTGAGGCGTTGTCCCACGCCGCCTCGCAAGCCTGTTGTTTTCGGGCTGTTATTCAGGCTCAGCCAGCTCCCGTGGGGGAGTCGCGCTACTCGGGCATGACGAACTCCACGCGCTCGTGGAACTCGCCCTTCTTTCCGGTGTTGTACATGTGGACTGGCCTGTAGTAGCCCATGACCCTCGTCCACACCTCGCACTCCTGCCGCTCGTCGTTGGACAGCTCCACGCCGTCCACGACCACGCCGTCGCGCTGCTCTCGCTCTACCATGCGTATCTCCTTGGTGAAGTGTGGGGCCGTTGCGCTCTTTCGCCAGAGTCTACCCTCTGATATGAAAGCGGCCCCGATTGACAAATATAGCCCCTCCCCCGCGCACGGGAGAGGGGCGT
>CAMPCT010000216.1 GCA_946647055.1 uncultured Atopobium sp.
CCCTCTGCGAGGATATCTACGAGTGCGCTGGCAATGCGGGCCTTGGCCCCTCGGTTATGCACGGTCATGGCTTCCTCCCAGTATCTTCGAGTGTTTTCAAGAGGATATCATGCGAGGTCATTATCGTGTCGGCAGCTACGAGATGCTGCACGTCCACCGCAACACGGTGGCCTACCGCCTCGAGCGCATCGCGAACCAGTTTGGCATCGACCTTGAGGATATTCGGGTCCTTGGCCACGTGCGTCTCTCGTTCGACCTGCTTGTGACAGAAGGCATGTAGAAATCGGCCACCAACTAAAGGCGGCGCCCCAGATGGGACGCCGCCTGCAATGGGACGAAACCTCCGGGGCGGAAACGCAAGACCTTAGGTCGAATTGTGCACACTGTTGCAAGGGGAGCCGCACATGACAGGACCTAGCCGAGAAGGATCACCTGGTCGCGGGCCTCGTCGACAAGCACGGGGTCGAACTCCTCCGCCATGGCAAGCCCCATGATGAGGCCCAGGTTTGCCCCGGTCACGAGCGGCACGCCGCGGGCCACCGCGATGGGGGCAGCCAACTGCGTGGTGCTTCCTGCAAGGGCATCGGTGACGATGACGGCAGGGCCATCACAGGCGTCGAGGGCGTCCGCGATGCAAGCGGCCACGTCAGGCTCGGCCGTCTCCCCCACGCACACGGGGTAGATGTCGGCAGAGTTGCCCAGGAGTACCTCCACGGCACTGGCAAAGCCCTCGGCGAGCCTCCCATGTGTGACGATGACGACGTTCATCCGCCCTCCCCCCTAGAGCAGACCCAGGCTTCCCAGCACGGCGCCTGCCACCAAGACACCCGCCATGAGCAGGGTCGGGTTTGCGTTTGCCTTGCGCGTGAGCCACACGCACGCCCACACCAGGGCACACCCCACCCACGGGGCGACAAGCCAGGAGACGGCGGCGCCCCATGCGCCGGGCAAGGCCACGAAGAGCCCGGCCAACGCCCCGGCGCAGGCCATGCAGGTGGCAGGCCCCAGATTCGCCGCACGCTGCGAGAGTCCCGAGTTCGCGATCCATTCCATGACCGAGGTGCCCAGCTCGCACCCGTAGCGGATGCCCCACCAGTGGGCGAGGTAGTTGGGTACGTCGAACACGAGGGCATAGACGACGAGCCCCAGCGGCTGTCCGGCAATGCAGAGCGCCGAGCCCACGCAGGCCGCCACCACGCGAAAGCCGCCCGAGTGGAAGAGCGTGTCGCCCAGGATGCCCGTGGGGCCCATGAGCATCTGCTTGACCTGCGCGACCATGGGCCCCATCTGGTTGCCCGAACGCGCGTTGGCGGCCTCGAGGTTGGCAGTGACGCCCAGCACCAACGGCTCGATCTGCGGCGTCGTGTTCATGAACTCAAGGTGACGCTGGGCCGCCTGGACCAGGGCATCGTGGTCGTCGGCGTAGAGGCGCTCGAGCAGGGGTGTGAGCGTGAACACGTACAGCAGGTTGTGCTCGCGCTCGGTGTTGTACGAGATCTCGAGCGGCATCGAGCGCCAGAACATCTGGCGCATCTCGGCCCGCGTGGGCGAGAATGCATCGGGCTCCGGGATGGGCGGCTTCGTCGCGCGAAGGCCCTCCCCCTTGCGCAGGCCCGTCCAGGCAACGGCGCAGGCGCAGCCAAAGATGGCGACCGCGAGCACGCTCAGCCGCAGGTAGCCGGCGAGCGTGAGTCCTGCGAAGAACAGCTGCAGGAAGCGCTTGTCCCACACCAGGTTGACGAGCATGGCGACCGCGACGGCAAGCAGCAGCCCCACCACGGCATCCATGCCGACAAGGGCGCCCGCGGGAAGCGTCGTCACGAGCGCCGCGACCGGCAACGCGCACACAAGCGCCACCGCCAGCACGACACCACTCATGAGCGCGCACTTGACCAGCCCCACGCGCAGATGAAAGCGGCAGATCGCACGCAGGTCACCCGCAGCCGCCCAAGCGGGGCAGCGCTCGTTCATCTCGCGCGAGACGCGATCGTTGTAGCGGGCGGAGAGCCAGCCGCCCAAATACGAGAGGGGCAGCGCCAACGCGATGGCCAGGCCTACCCCCGCACCAAGGCGCAGGGAGAGGAAGCTTCCCAGCACGGCTCCAAAGCGCGGCTCGCTGTCGATGACCCCGGCAAAGGAGAGGAAGCCCATCCAGACGAGCTCCATCGTGCCGCCCATGACCAGCCCCGCGGGGAAGTCGCCCAGGAGCGCCCCCACCAGCGCGCAGCACACGATGGGACGGTCCAGGTAGGAGCCGCCGGCTAGATTGTCGGCCCCCCACATGAGGGCGTAGATGGCCGCGATACCCAAGGCCTGGAGCACGAGCCCGCCAAGACCACCCGTCACAGCAGCTCCCCCATCGGCACCTGACGGTCGTCCGGCGTCACGTAGGCCCGGGCGTCCACGCCGGTGGCAAGGATCGCCCGCAGGTTGTCGAAGTCCTCGGGCGCAAGGCTCAGCGAGGGTGTGACCATGACCTTGCCCTCCCCGCCCGACATGAGCGCGACGTTGAGCTCGCTGAGGCTCGGCACCGCGCGCACCAGGCGAAGCGCGTCTGCCGTGCCCTCGACGAGCAGCTCGATGTGACGCGCACCGCCAAGCTCGCCCGCCAGCCACGCCGCCGCATCGTCCACGCCCATGATGAGGAGTTCGCAGGTGGGAAGCGCGCTCATGCGGAAGAGGCTCGTGCGCAGGGGGTCGCCGACCACGGCGTCGTTGGCCACCACGATGGTGTCGACGCCCAGCTTGGTGGGCCAGACCTTCGCCGTCATGAAGTGAAGCAGGCGCGCGTCGATGCGAAAGAGCGAGACCATGGTGCCTCCCCTCAACTCCCTGGACAAAGGTACCTGTTACCTTTGTCCAACGTCTCTACAACCGGTCGCGGACCTGCGACGCGGCGGCCTCGTCCAGGATCACCGTCACGTCCGGATGCAGCTGGAAGATCGACACCGGGAAATCCGTCGTGATGGGCTCGAAGAACGCGCGACGCACCGTCTCGGCCTTCTCCTCGCCGGACAGGATGAAGATGATGTGCCGCGCCCCCATGATGGTCGCCGGCCCCATGGTGATGTAGAACTCGGGCAACAGGCTCATGTCGTCGGTGTGGAAGTCCTCGTGAAGGATGGTCTCGACCACGTGCGTCACCGTGTCAGCCGGGCTCTCGAGGATGGGCACGGCGTGCGTCCCCTCGTCCCAGCTCGAGAACGTCCCGGGCTGGTTGCCCGTGAAGTGCCCGTTGGTGCCCACGCCCATGATCACGGTGTCGAGGCCACCCTCCGCAGCCAGGCGCTCGTCGGTGGTCTCCCAGTTGTCGTAGGTGAGCATGTGGACGTGGTCGTCGGGCACGTGCGCGGCATCGAGGTACTTCGCGTCGAGCGAGACGCGGCAGATGGGCACGTCGGGACCGCCCTCGGGGTCGTGGATCCAGAACTCGTCGAAGACGTAGTAGTGGACGTTGTCAAACCAGGGCTTGTCGCGGACCTGCTCGGCCAGCAGCTTGTAGCCGTCGATGGGCGTCCGCCCGGTGGTGATGGCGATGTTGACGCGCGGCGCGGGGTTGTACATGCGGACGAGCATCTGGTGCATCATCACCTGGCTCAGCTCGGCGTAGTCCTTGGTCACGATGAAGCGCATGGGGCCTCCCGTCGTCGGGCTCACTTCCGGTTAGTGTACACTATTCGACCTAAGCTTTCGCAAATCCGGGGGGCGTGTCCCGCTATTCGCGGACGCACTCTCCTGTCATGAGGTCGCGCAGGCCCTCGGTCACGTCGCGGAGCGCCCGGTTGGAGATGTCGGTCCCGGGTGCCATGGCCATGAAGCCGTGCATGCAGCCACCAAAGACGTGCAGGTCACAGTAGATGCCGGCGTCCATGATGCCCTGGGCGTACTTGATTACGGGGTCGTGGCCGTAGTCGCAGTCGCCCGTGATGAGGACGGTGGGCGGCAGACCCTTGTAGTCCTTGCAGTTGAGCGGCATGGCGTCGGCCGGCATGGCCGAGCGGGTGTAGTTGGGGCCAAAGAGGTGGTTGAACACGACCTCGTCGTCCTTGGGCTGCCAGACCTCGCCGTAGTAGAGGTTGGAAGAGGGGAAGCTGAAGGAGTCGTCCA
>CAMPCT010000217.1 GCA_946647055.1 uncultured Atopobium sp.
GGCGACGCACGCGGCGATCATGGCGTCGGCCATGCGGGTGACGTGGCGGGCGGCGATGGCGGCGAGCTGGTTGAGCGTCACGGCCTGCCCCCTAACGCGACGGGCCGCCCGCGTGGGACGGCCCGGTCTGACTTGCTTGGTGACTGTACCTATACCACGCCCGGTCGCGGGTGCCGGCGGTCGTGGGCGGCTTTCGCCGGACGCCGGCGGCGCTATCCCTCGGCGATGCCGCGCCCCTCGGTCGTGGCGGCCAGCCCGCAGGCGTCGGCGACCTCGAGCGCGTAGTCGCGGCGGTGCCTCACGTAGTCCGGCGCGTACCCGGCGTGGCGCGCGGCCTCTGCCCACGACTCACCGCGCACGTAGTAGCGCCACATGGCCCACGCCACCCACCTCGTGTCGGCGTCGAGCAGCGAGACGAGCCCGCCGCCCTCGCCGTCGCGCCCGAGCAGCATGTCGGCGGCCACGACCATGGCGCGCTCGT
This sequence comes from uncultured Atopobium sp., assembly GCA_946647055.1. Next base: position 482 of record CAMPCT010000217.1, read on the forward strand.
CCTCGTCCATCTGGCGCTCGAGCTGGCGGCCCCTGTCCGCGAGCGCCACGACCCTGCGCTCGAGCGAGTCGTGCGACGACGTCCCGCCCACGCTGCCGGCGGACGTGCCGCCGCCCAGCGACTCGGCGCGGGCCCTGAGCGCGAGCAGCTGCCGCTCGCAGCGCTCGTAGTCGAAGCACGCGGAGCGCGCGGCCTCCAATAGGTCGCGCGCGCTCCATGCGGGTGTTGAAAGGTTTTCGACAAAGTCCCCGGCCACGTTGTAGTAACTCCTCGGTCACTAGTACGGTAAACGTTGTAGTAACGGTGTTTGGTTTCGTTTCGTTTAGTTTCGTTTAGTTTAGTGGCATATGGGGTGGCACATGCCCCCCTATATGGGGTGGCACATGCCCCCCTATATGCCCCCCTATTCGACACCCTTGACCTGCCTCTTTGCCCAGCGGACGAGGGCGCCGACCTTGCCGCTCGCGTAGTCGCGCGCCGCCTCCTCGGCGGTGCGGTCGATGCGGTTGACGGAGACGAGCCCGCGCGCGTAGGACGACCGGCTCACGAGGTTGAGCGTGAGCAGGCGCTCCACGAACGCGCGCGCCTGGTCCGGCCCCTCGAGCTCGAGGTCGCGGGCGAGCCGCGCCCAGCCGTTGGGGCGCTTGACGTCCACGCGGTGGCCCCGCCTCTCGGCGATCACCTCCATGAGTAGCCAGTAGCGGCCGTACGCCTCCATGCCGTCCTCGTCGCGCAGCTCCATCAGGGCGGCGTCGCGGTGGGCGCCCACGTCGTGGACCAGGTACTTGAGCGGCATCTCCATGCCCTCGGCGAGGTAGCGCTCCCGCGCCTCGGCGACCTCCTGCTCGGTCATACGCGCTCACCCCACTCGCACAGGCTCGCGTCGTAGTGGGCCATGACGGGCGGCGCACCCTGGAACATGCCGCGGGCGTGGCGCTCCATGCACCTGCCGCAGCCGGGCTCGTCGCCCTCGCGGTAGAGCCGGCACTCCCCGCACGTGGCGGGCCTCGGCGGCCTGGGCGGCTCGGGCTTGCGCGGCCGAAGGCCGCGGCCGTGGTCCACGCGCAGGCCCAGCGAGCGCGCCCTCTTGGAGATGGCGTCGGCGGTCCTGCCCGGGACGGCCGTGGCCCAACCGGGCCAGACCATGCCCTCGGCGGCGTAGTGCTCGCGGATCGCCGCGTCCTCCTCATGGGTCCACCTACGGGCGACGCCCATGGCGCCCACCCCCCGTCACGAGGGCCGCGGCCACGGCGATGGCCGGGATGGCGAGCGCGGGCCCCCAGAAGGGCGCGGTCACGGCCCACCACGGCGCGTCGACCACGCCCACGAGCTTGAGGCCCACCATGACGAGCGCGGCGGTCCACCACGCGTGGGCGAACGTGCCGCCGCCGTTGCTGCCGTCGCTCATGGCTCCACCCCCAGCTCGCGCATGGCTTCGACGATGGGGCACAGCACCTCGACGCAATCGTCACTCCTGCAGCGGAACTTGTCTGCGCAGTAGGGATTGCAGTAGAAGGGGTCTCGCCATTCGTCGTCGGCACCGAGAACGTGGGCCATCCTCGCCGCCAGCTCCCGAAGCTCGGCGTTCTTGGCCCTCTCCTCCTGCAACAACTCGTGCAGCGCCTTGGCGTTCGCATACATCGTGCCAGCGTCCATCACTCGTCACCTGCCAGCCGCAGCTTGGCGGCATACTCGGCGATGTTGCCGCTCTCCATCACATCGTCAACGTCGTAGAAATGAAACGCCGACCCCTCTTTCCAAGTGTTGTGGCAAAGCGTCACCACTTCCCGCAGCACGTCCTCGACGGTGGGCGCGTGGTGGCGCAGCATGATCGGCGCAAATCCTTGCACCGACCACTGGTCGCCGTATAGCGTCATGCCGCCAACGGTAAATAGCCTGTTGTCGTAGCTATCAGGCTTTACCATCATGTCACCGCCGTGGATAACCTCGCCGTCGGCGTCCACGGGCAGGCGCACCCACCCGTGCTCGGCCATGGCGTCCTCGTGCTGGGCGGCCCAGTCGTCGGCGCTTGCGAAGCCCTCGTCGTAGCCCTTGGTGTAGGCGTCGACGCGGTTGGCCTTGGCCTCGCGCTCGATGGCGTCTGCGATTGAGGACAGGTCACGCGCGGTTCTACACCATGGGTCGCGGTTGTTGCTTAACCTGCCTGCGTACTCGCGGAGCCTGTCGATGCTCTCCATCACTCGGCCCCCCTCTCAATCGGGACGTACTCGGTGCGGACCTCGACCGTGGCGATGCTCATGCGGTCGACGTGGATCGTGACGTCGCAGCCGTCCTCGAGGACGTAGACGGCGTCGCTGTCCGGCAGCAGCTGGTCGACGTGCCCGGCGACGTAGAGCGCCGCCTCGGCGACCTGCTCGCGCAGCTTGCCCGGGCTGTTGAGCGCGGCGCGGCGCGTGACGTGCCTTGGCCCGTTGCCGTGGGCCACGTTCGCGCATGTCCTCATCGGCCCTCGCCCCTCTCGACGAGCCTGCCGCAGTTGGGGCAGTAGTTGACGCCCATGAGGTCGGTCCCGCGCGGAATCACGTGGCCGCAGGCGTCGCACCGCACGGCGGTCATGTCGGTGTTTAGCTCCAGCTCGCACGTCCCCGGCACCTTGGCGTCGACCTCGTCAAGCTCGTCGGCGATGGCGCCCTTGAGCGCGTCGAGCCACTCGCCCTCGAACTGATAGCCCTGGTAGTAGGGGTGCACGCGCTCGACGATCGCGTGCGCGGTCAGGCCGTCGAGCAGCGCCCTCACCCTCTCGGTGGGCCTCTCGTGCATGTTGTCCTCCAATCTGGGCCGGGGTCGCCCCCGGCCCTTGTGCGTCTGCCTGAAAAAATGCTAAAAGGGTATATCCTCGTCGTAGTAGTCCATGGCCATGGCCGTCTGCTGCGGCGCTTGCGGGCGCGGCGGCTGCGGCGCTTGCGGGGCGTAGGTCGGCGCCGGCGCGTAGGGTTGCGCGGGCACGGTCGGCGTGACGTAGGCGGGCTGCGGGTACGACTGGGCAACCTGTTGCCCGTTGCTTGCGCGGCTCATGAACTCGAGCTCGTCGACCACGACCTCGAGCTTGCTGCGCTTGCCTCCGTCCTTGGCCTCCCACGCGCGGTACCGGAGCTTTCCCTCGATGGCGACCTTGCTGCCCTTGTCAAGGTACTGCGCGAGCTTCTCGGCGCGCGTGCCGAACATGGTGCAGTCGACGAAGTTGGCGACGTCCTCCCACTCGCCGGTCTGCGGGTTCTTGCGGCGGTCGTTCACGGCCACGCCCATCTGGAGGACGGCGGTGCCGCCCTGGGTGCGCTTGAGCTCGGGCGCGCGCGTGAGGTTGCCGCTGATGGTCACGTGGTTAATCGCCATCAGAACTCGCCCTCCTCGACGCTGTCGGGCTCAACGGCCACGGGCTGGGCGGTGGCGAGCAGCTCGGCGAGCTTGGCCTCGGCGCCCTCGCGACCGGACTGGGCCACGACGCCGGCGAGCCACGCCTCGGTCTGGGCGCGGTCGAAGCCGGCAGCCTGCGCGCGCTGCCCCGCCTCGACGATCCACTCGCGGTCGCCGTCGGTGGGCTGCGCGGGCTCCTTGTGCGCGGGCATCTCGGCGGCGTCGTAGGTGCCGGCGAAGCGGTCGGGGTA
>CAMPCT010000218.1 GCA_946647055.1 uncultured Atopobium sp.
AAGTTGACGACGTCCTTGGCCGTGCTGAACAGCGGCGCATAGCACAGCTCAAGGTCCTTGAGGTCGGCGATGGTGCCGCCCATGGTGATCATGGTGGCAATGACGTCGACACGCTTGTCGACCTCGCCGGCACCAATTGCCTGGGCGCCCAGTATCTTGCCCGTGGGCACCTCGAAGACCAGCTTGAAGGCCATGTAGTGGCTGCCTGGCAGGACGCTCACCTTGTCGGAGGGGAAGATCAGCACCGAGTCGAAGGAGTACCCGGCCGCCTTGGCCGCCTTCTCGTTGAGACCGGTGCAGGCGGCGTTGCGGCCAAAGACGCGCAGGCAGGAGGAGCCGATGTAGCCCCTGTTGGAGACGGGCATGCCGCACATGTGGTCGGCGGCGGCGCGGGCCTGGCGCTGTGCGGGGCCGGCAAGCGCGAGCCTCCCCCACTTGTGTGCGAGCGCGTCATAGGACTCGACCGCATCGCCCACGGCGTAGATGTCCGGGTCGGAGGTCTGGTAGTTGTTGTTGACCTTGATGCCGCGGACCTCGCCGATCTCGAGGCCGGCGTCGACGGCAAGCTTGGTCTCGGGCGCGACGCCAATGGCCATTATGACGGCGTCTGCCGGCACGAGCTCGTCACCGGCAGCCGTGCGCACGGTGACGCCATCCTCGTCAACTGCCGTGACCGTCGAGGAGAGGTGCAGCTCCACGCCGTTGTCGACCAGCTCCTTGTGCAGGATCTGGACCATGTCGTAGTCAAACGGCGCAAGCACCTGGTCCATGCCCTCGATGAGCGCGACCTGCTTCCCGGCCTTGACGAGGTTCTCCGCGACCTCGATGCCGATGAAGCCACCGCCCACCACAGCCACGCGCCCGACCAAGTCGACATAGTCCCTGATGGCAACGACGTCACCCACGTTGCGGACGCTGAAGACGTTGCCGCCATCGATTCCCGCGATGCTCCTGGGCATGATGGGGCTCGCCCCCGGGGCAAGCATGAGCTTGTCGTAGGGCTCCTCGAAGGTCCTGTCGGCAACGAGGTCATGCACCGTGACCGTCTTGCGGTCGCGGTTGATGGCCGTGACCTCATGGCATACGCGCACGTCAAGGTCGTGCTGGCGCTTGAGCGAGGCGGGGGTCATGAGGATGAGGTCGTCGCTGTCAAGGACGTCCCCGCTCAGGTAATACGGAAGGGCGCAGTTGGAGAACGACACGTTCTCCCCACGCTCGAAGACGACGATCTGTGCGGTGGGGTCAAGGCGACGCATGCGGGCGGCGCAGGACATGCCCCCGGTGACGCCACCAATGACGACGAGCTTCATTGCGACAACACTTCCTTTCGACACGGGCCCGCCCTCCGGGCGCCGTCACAGTTCCATCCGAGATCCGAGGCGCAGCCCCGCCGTTGCGCGACCGCCAACGTACCGTCACCCCTTGGACAGCTTCCCCTCGTCGGGGGCTGCCTCCTCGATGGGGGGAGCATCCTCTTCCGACGTGGGGGCCTCCTCCTCGACAGCGGGCACCAGCTCCCAGAAGGGAGAGTCCTTGCGGGACCCTTCGAGCAGCTCTTCGGTGAGGGTCAGGTCCCACCAGCCGCGCGAGATGCCCCGGTCATTGCCAAACCAGAAGGAGACGCCCAAGTTGGGCGTGCCGTCGGAGTCCACGAAGACCACAGCTTGGGTGCGGTTGGCAAAGTCGCCCTCCCCCAGGATGCCCTGGACCATGGCCTCGCGACCAAACATCTCGATGGCATCCTCTCCATACTCGAACCGTCCGTAGTTGTCCACCCAGGCCCTGGCCATGGGCTCGCTGACCTCGAGGACGTCTTCCAGCGTGTAGGCCTCACCGGTCTCGAGGTCGATGTTGAGGGTCTCGAGGTACAGGTACTCGGCGAAGGTGGACCCGTAAAGGATGTCATGGGACCACATGATGCTGATGAGCCGGTCGCTGTTGTAGCTGATGGCATAGGTGGCCTCATCGCCGATGAGCGCGTTCTTCCCCCCATCGAGCACGGTCTCGACGATGCCGACCATGTCCTCGTCCGGGCTCTCGTAGAGACGCGTGTAGTAGCGCATGGCGCTGTTGCGGATGAGGGCGTTGATCTGGTCGAGGTGCTCGAGGTCGCCCTCGAGCTGGGGGTAGGCAATCGAGAAGTCATAGGTGACGTGGCAGCCGTAGGCATTGTCGTCGCTTTCCTGGTTGCGCGTAAGCGACTCGCCGCGCACGGTATAGGAGACTGAGTCGTCCCAGTACTCGTGGAGCTCGCCGTCGTCCGGGTCGCTCGTGGGCTCGGGCATGTCAAAGTCGAAGGGGATGAGCCCATAGCCCGTGCTGTCGCCCGCACCATCCATGCCGTTGCTGCCGCCGCCAAGGGGCGTGTGGTCGTAGCTTGGCCCGTCATTGTCAAAGACCGCCGAGCACGTGGTCATCATCACGTGGCAGGTGAGCAGGACCGCAGCGATGGTGAGAGCGGTCAGGATGACGGAGGTCATCCGCGATCCGGTGCTTGTCCCCATGGGCTGCATCCGCGAGAAGTCGGGCTGCCCAATGACGGGCTGGTTGACGTAGGCGGGTTGCTGGGGAACGAGAACCTGATTGACCTGCGACTGCTCCTCGAAGTCCTCCCCCGCCTCCACGAGGACGGGGCCCACCTGCATGATGGGGACACCATTGACCGAAGTCACCTGCTGGGAGGAGTCAGGAAGGTCGTACACGCTCACGGGGGCTCCTCTCTGGACGGAATCGGCCCCCTCATTGTAGCGCCGCATGCGCGGCGAGGACCCTTCGGCGCCTAGAGGACCTGCTCCATCCCAACCTTGTAGGGGGTCATGCCGAGCCTCTCGTAGAAGGCCATGGCGCCGGGGTTGCAGCTCCACACGTTGAGCGTGACATTGTAGAATCCCTGCTCGCGGGCATAGTCGAGCACGTGCTCATAGAGCATGCTGCCGATGTGCCTGCCGCGCGCCCCCTCGTCGACGCAGATGTCGTCGATGTAGAGGGTCTTGCGGTCGACCATGGTGTTGTGGCCCGAGTAGACCTCCCACACGCAGAAGGCGTAGCCGAGCACCTCCCCCGCCTCGTCCTGCGCCACGAAGATGGGGCGCTCGTCGTCGGCAAGGATCTGGAGCAGCTCCTCGTCGGTGTACTTCTTGGTATTGGGCTTGAAGAGGTCGGGACGACCCTCGTGGTGCACCATCAGCACCTGCCTGAGCAGGCTGTTTATGGCGGGGAGGTCATCCGCGACGGCACGACGGACCAGCATGGGGGCTCCTAGGCCTCGAGCACCTTGTTGAGGAAGTTCTGGGTGCGCGGACTCTGCGGGTCGTCAAAGACCTGGGCGGGCGTGCCCTCCTCGGCAATGACACCCTGGTCGATGAAGAGGACGCGGTCGGCGACCTGGCGGGCAAAGCCCATCTCGTGGGTCACGCACACCATGGTCATGCCCTCGGCGGCCAGCTGGCGCATGACGTCGAGGACCTCGCCCACCATCTCGGGGTCGAGCGCGGAGGTGGGCTCGTCAAAGAGCATGAGGCCGGGACGCATGGCGAGGGCGCGGGCGATGGCGACGCGCTGCTTCTGGCCACCGGAGAGGCTCCGAGGCATGGCCTTGGCCTTGTCAGCCATGCCGACGCGCGTGAGCAACTGCATGGCGAGGTCCTCGGCGTCCTTCTTGCTCATCTTGCGGCGCAGCATGGGCGCCAGCGTGACGTTGTCGATTACGGAGAGGTGCGGGAAGAGGTTGAACTGCTGGAAGACCATGCCGATGTCCTCGCGCAGCTCGTCGATGTTCTTGGCCTCGGCGTCCATGACGTGGCCGTCGACCTTGATGGTGCCGGCAGTGGGCTCCTCGAGGCAGTTGATGCAGCGCAGGAAGGTCGACTTGCCGGAGCCCGAGGGACCGATCACGCACACGACCTCGCCTGCCTGGATGTCACAGTCGATGCCGCGCAGGACCTCGTTGTCGCCAAAGTACTTGTGCAGCCCGCGAATCTCGACCTTAGCCATCGAGCGACACCTTCCTCTCCATGTAGCGCGCGAAGATGGTGAGCGCATAGAT
>CAMPCT010000219.1 GCA_946647055.1 uncultured Atopobium sp.
AGTGCCTTACTTCTGGCAGCCCGCGAGCGCGAGGATGCAGGTGCCCAGGATCTCCTTGTAGTTGTAGCCGCGGCCAATCTGGGCGACCGGAGCATAGAGGCCCTTGAGAAGCGGCCCGTAGAGGGTGCCGTCGGCCATGAACTGGACCATCTTGCAGCCGATGTTGGCGGCGTCCATGTTGGGGTACACCAGGACGTTGGCCTTGCCCTCAACCGGGTTGTCCTCGCCGCACTTCTTGGCGGCGATGGCGGGAACCATAGCGGCATCGAACTGGAGCTCGCCATCGATCTTGAGCTCGGGGCAGCGCTCCTTGACCAGGTTTGTCGCGTCGATGACCTTGGTGGCGCAGTCGCGCTTGCCGGACCCCTTGGTGGAGAAGGACAGCATGGCCACGCGGGGCTCCCAGCCCATCATGTTAGCGGCGCCGTCGGCGGCGTTGATGGCGATCTCGGCCAGCTCCTCGGGGGTGTCGCCAAAGCAGAGGCTCGTGTCGGTGAGGATGAACATGCCGTTCTCGCCGGCGGGTCCGGTGTAGTGGGGAAGCTCGGCCACCATGAAGCTGGTGGAGCAGGACACGCCCTCAGCCAGGCCCATGAACATGGTTGCGGCGGAGATGGTCTGGGCGGTGTTGAACACGTAGCCGCTTGCGAAGGTGTCAGCCTCGCCCACGCGCACCATGGCCGCAGCCAGGTCGAGCGTGGTCTTCATCTTCTTGGCGACGATCTTAGCGGGGAAGCCCAGGATTGCGGCGACCTTCTCGGCGGCCTCGAGCTTCTTGGCCTGTCCCTCCTCGGTGGTGGGGTCAAGCAGCTCGCAACCGGAGAGGTCGAGGTCATGCGCCTGCATGGTGGCCATGTCTCCCAGAAGGATGGGCTTGCCGGCGCCAAGCTCGGCGATCTTGGCCGCGACCTCGGCCATCATCGGGGAGTCACCCTCGGGGAACACGATGGTGGGGCAAACTCCAGCGGCGCGCTCGATAAGGGGCTGAATCGTGGTGAGGTCAAGTTCGGTCATCTTACTTCAGCCCCGCATTCCTGACGACGCCGTGCTCGACGACGACGTTGCCGTCCTTGATGACGTAGGCGGCCTTCTCGTTGAAGGCCATCAGGTCCTCGTCGGGGCGGCCGTCGAAGACGGCGAGGTCGGCGATGTTGCCAGCCTTGATGAGGCCCTTCTTCTTACCCTGGCCCATGGCCTTGGCGGAGTTGACGGTGGCCTGCTTGATGATGTCGATGTTGGAGATGCCGAACTCCGAGCGGGCGACGAACTCGACCGCGGGGAACTTGCGGAAGTCCTTCTGGAAGTCGTCGGTGCCGAAGCCCACGAGCACGCCGGCGTCGTGGCACATGCGCACCGCGTTGCCGGCGCCGTTGTGGGTGTCGTCGTAGGTGGGCCAGCCCTGCTTGAAGCCCACGTAGGAGACGGCGAGCGTCGGGATGTAGGCGGTCTTGAAGCCCTTCGCGACGATCTTGTCGACGTTCTCCTGGGTCATGTACAGGCCGTGCTCGAGCGTGTTTGCCTCAGCCTCGATGACGGCGTCGTGGCTCTCGGGGCAGGTGGAGTGGCAGGCCAGGGGCACCTCCTCCTTGTCGCACGCGGCGCGGAACGCCTTGATCTCCTCGGGGGTGTACAGGAACTTGCCCACCTGGTCGACGGACTGCTTGATGGTGGCCTTGTTGGAGGTGGTGGTGAGCTTGATGAAGTCGGCGCCCTGGGCGACGCGGGCACGGACCTTGGGCTGGATGTCGTCGACGCCGCGGACCGGGTCGCCATGGCGCTCGGAAGAGCTGTAGAACGGGATGTAGGCCTGGCCGGCAAAGCTGGGGGTGAAGATGGTTCCGCAGGCCAGCACATTGGGGCCCTGGATAATCTTCGAGTTGATGGCATCACGGATGGCGATGTTCATGCAGTCGACGGCGCCGCAGTCGCGGATGGTGGTGAAGCCGTAGGAGAGCATCTCCTGGGCGTAGTTGATGGAGCGGAAGATGTACTCGTCGTGACCCCAGGAGTTGAGCACGGTGAAGTTGTTCTGGATGAGGCCCATGTGCACGTGGCAGTTGTACATGCCGGGGATGACGGTCTTGCCGGCGAGGTCGATGACCTCCTCGCCCGCGTAGTCGCCACCGGCAGGCAGGATCTCGGCGATCTTCTTCTTCTCAATGCGGATGTCCGCGAACTCCTGCTCGAAGCCCTCGCAGAGCTCCGGGATGAGGCGCGCGTTCTTCAGGATCATTGCTGTGCCTTTCTGTTCGATGAGGCCAAAAGAGACAAGGCTCGCGCCGGGGGTACGGCTGGCGCACCCTCTGGGTCGTTGTCTGTGAAGCTGTGCCGGGGCGGTGCGGTCGAGGGATACCCCCGAGCACCCGTCAGATCGGACCGCGGCTTAGGAAGGCGACCCGTGCGCCGGGGGATATCCCCCGACCGCACCGCCCCAGCGGGTTGCCGCGACCCGTGGCCTGCGCGCTAGGCCTGCTTGCTCACGATGAGCTCGACGGTGTCGGCCAGGGTGGCGTTGTCCATGAGCTCGTCGAGGTCGACGACGTCCTCGGCGTCGAGCTCTCCGTCGATGAACATCATGAAGCGGAGGAGCTTGGAGGAGTGGTTGCCCAGGGCCTCCCAGGTGGTGTCGAGCGTGATCTCGCTCGCGTCCTTCTCGTAGGTCTCGGCGGCTGCGGCGATGACGCCCTGCTCGATGGTCTGACGGTCCATGCTGCTTCCTTTCGTGTCTTGGGGCGCCTTGCCCCTCTCTCTGCGCTTGCGCGCTGGTTACCAATGGTCGGAATAGCGGAGAGGTACGCTCGCTTGGCATTCCTGCAATCTCTCTTGCTGTTGCCTTACGAACGCACCTCCCTTCGATCAATGAGCTACTTGTTGCCTAACAGGCGTGTTCCTACTCCTCGTTGAGCCAAGGACGACGCAGATCGTAGGTGATCGCGTGGTGCAGCCAGCGGTGCTCCTCCTCGGAGATCTCCTTGCCCAGGAGGGTCGAGGGGTCGCAGGTGTTGTGGTTGCAGCCGCCCCAGACGTGGTAGTCGCAGAAGACGTTGGCCTCGTGGAACTTGCTCATGAGCTCGAGGCAGCCGTCGCGCGAGGAGTCGAGCTCGGCGATGGAGAGCCAGGTGGGCGGGAAGTCCTTGAGGTCCTCGACCGTGCAGCGGTTGGGCGAGAGCTCGGGGGGAGCGGCGGGGTCGGCGTACCACTCGCCCATGTAGTAGGGCATCAGCATGCGGTGGTAGTCGCCGTCGAAGGCCTCGAAGGACTGGCTCTCGTCGCTCCAGTAGGAGATGTTGCCGGAGAGGTTGCAGCACAGGTCGTCGACGGGCGCGAAGCCGATGACGTTGGCCTTGGGGAGCTTGATGCCGTAGCGCTTGAGGCGGAAGACCAGGCCCAGGCCGGTGAAGCCGCCGGCGGAGTAGCCGTGGAGGATGATGTTGTCGGTGTCGGCGTGGATCTGGTCGGCGTTGTCGAGCATCCACTGGTAGGCGGCGTGGCAGTCGTTGACGATCTGCATGCCGTCGACCTCGACGAGCGGGCGGTAGCAGAAGGAGACGACCACGGCGTGGTGCTTCTTGCACATGGCCTCCATGGCGGTCATGAAGAACTCGTAGGTGCCGCCGGTGTACCAGCCGCCGCCCTGGACGTCGAAGATGACGGGGAGCTTCTCGCCCTCGGCGACGTCGGACGGGATGCGGACGCAGACGTCGACCATCGGCGCGTCGGGCTCCTCGGGGCAGGGACCGGCCTGGAAGAAGTTCCAGGTGCCGCGGGCCTTCTTGGTGTCGGACTCGCCGTCAAGGTAGGTCTCGAGCAGGTACTGGCGGGTGGCCAGACGGTTCTCGTGGATCTCCTCCTTGGTCTGGCTCACGTGCTCGAACCAGGTGTTGGAGAGGCCCGGCAGGTGCCAGTTGATGCCGCCGACCGCCGCAGGGTGGCACCACTTCTGGTCGAGGCAGTTGAGACCGGAGTGGTGGACGTTGGCGTTGCCCTTGCCAGACATGTTGCCGAACTTGTCCGCGTTGCTCATGTGCTCCTCCTTG
>CAMPCT010000220.1 GCA_946647055.1 uncultured Atopobium sp.
AAGAACGAGGGCAACGTCACCGTCAAGTCCGGCACCCTGGTCGACGACCACGCCGACCTCTCCGACAAGACCTTCGAGCTGGCCCCGGGCATGTCCGCACAGTTCACCTACACCTACGAGGTGACCCAGGACGACGTGGACGAGGGCAGCATCACCAACGTGGTCAAGGCCAATGCCACCGCGGTCCGCGGCGACAACCCGGACGAGGTCACCGCCTCCGTGACCGTCAAGACGGTTCCCAAGGACGCCAGGACCAAGACCACCAAGACCGTCACCTCCACCGGTAGCGTCATCGGCGAGGACCACGACTACTACAAGGCCGACGACGAGGTCACGTACCAGATCACCGTCTCCAACACCGGCAACGTCACGCTCTACGACGTCACCGTCGTCGACGAGCTCTCCAATGAGCAGACGGTCACGTGGGCCGAGGGCATCACGCTTGACGCAAGCGGCAACCCGGTCATCGCCAAGCTGGCGGTTGGCCAGACGGTCACCCTGACCGCCACCTACACCGTCACGCAGGCCGACGTCGACGCCCAGGAGACCATCTACAACGCGGTCACGACCAAGGGCGACGACCCGCAGGGCGAAGACCCGACGCCGGAGGACCCGGATTCCGTGCCCGTCGACCCCGCACCGTTCCTCGAGGCCGAGGCTCCGGAGGACGTCGTCTACAACGGCAACGAGCAGAAGGAGAAGCCCACCGTCACCGACAAGAAGACGGGCAAGGAGCTGGTCGAGGGCGTCGACTACACGCTGACCTACTCCGATGACGTCACGAACGTGGGCGAGGTCACCGTCACCGTCACGGGCATCGGTGCCTACGCCGCGAACGAGCCCATCGAGCTCACCTACAAGATCACGCCTGCCACGCTGGTCATCGAGAGCGGCTCTGCCACGAAGACCTACGACGGGACCCCGCTCACCGAGCCGTCCTATCGGGTCACCGTCAACAACGGCGAGGTCACGGCCAACTCCACCGCCAGCACCGTGACGCTGCTTGGCAACGACACCCTTGGCGTGGCCGTCACCGGCAGCCAGACGCTCGTGGGCACCTCGCCCAACGCGATCGAGCTCACCTGGGCGGACACGACGCAGAGCTTCGTCGCGAACGTCCTCTCCAACGCCATCCCGTTCTTCTCGAACCTCGGGGCTCCCGGCGGCGCCTCTGCCCTGAGCACCAACTACAACGTGACCGTCATCGTCGGCACGCTCGAGGTCACCGATGACAACGTCGATCCCGGCCTGGTCGTCAAGAAGACCCACGAGGGCACCGACTTTGCCGAGGGCGACACCGTCACCTTCACCCTGACCGCCACCAACATCTATGACGACGTCGCCACCATCACCTTCCAGGAGCTCGCTGGCGTCGAGGTCGCGCAGGCCACGTTCACGAACGTCCCGGCCGGCGAGACCGTCTCCACCACGGCCACCTACACCGTGACCAAGGAGGACGTCGCCGCGGGCGAGTTCAAGAACACCGTCACCGTCACCATCACGTCCGGTGGCAACGAGACCTCCTACCAGGGCGAGGACACCGTGAAGATGGGCGAGCCCACGCCTGGGCCCACGCCGCAGCCCAAGAAGCCCGAGCTGCCGCTCACCGGCGATCCCTACAACGCGGTTGCCATCACCTACCTGCTTGCCTCCGGAGTCTCCTCGATGGCCGCAAGCCTGAGGGCACGCCGCCGCAAGTGGATGGAGAAGAGGCGCTAGGCGCCCCATCCGGCACCCAAGCACCGCCCAAACGGAAGGCGCCCCTCGCGGGGCGCCTTCCTTGTATCCGCCTTGCCTGTTGCCCGTGCTAGCCCAGCAGTGCCGCGACCTTGCCCAGCTGGCTCTCGAAGCTCACGCCGCGAATCTCGAAGTCGGGCTGCTCGCAGGTGATGGCCATCGAGTCGCGCACGAACGAGCCGGCAAACTCGACCGCGTCATGCAGGGAGCGCCCGGCCATGACGGCCGCGAGCAGGCCAGAGCAGTACAGGTCGCCCGTGCCGTGGAGCATGTAGGGGAGCAGCTCGCCCGAGACCTCCTCGAAGGCCACGTTTGCGCCGGCCACGTAGTTGCGGATGATGTCCTCGCCCTCGTGGACGATGCCCTTGATCACCACGACCTTGGCGCCCATTTCGACAAGCGCGTCGAGGTTCTTGCGCACGAAGTCCTCGTCCACGTCCTGGCCCTGGTAGGGGATGCCGGTGAGGATGGAGGCCTCGGTGAGGTTGGGCGTGAGCAGGTCGGCGCCGTCGACCAGCGCCGCCATGGCCTGGCACAGCTCCTCGGTGTAGGTGGGGTAGCGCATGCCGCCGTCGCCCATGACGGGGTCGACCACGCGCAGGGCGCCGGGGTGCTCGCGATAGAGACGCTGGATGGCGCCCACCTGCTCGGGGGCACCCAGGAATCCGGAGTAGATGGCATCCAGAACGATGTTCTCCTCGACCCAGGCGTCGAGGTAGCCGGTCAGCATGTCGGTGGTGTCGTGCATGTAGAACGTGGGGAAGCGCGTGTGGGCGCTGAACAGCGACGTGGGGACGGGGCAGACGTCGCAGCCGGCGGCCGAGAGCACGGGGATGGCCACCCCAAGCGAGCACTTGCCGTAGCCGCACAGGTCGTGGACGGCGGCGACGCGCGGGATGTAGGAACCCGTGCGATGGTACAGGTACAGATCCGTAGCATTGTTCATGGGATTCTCCTTTGCATGGACTGATGGACCAATGCTTAAGTACGGCAGTCTAGACCTCTCGTGTGAAAAGACAAGGTGCGTAATTGGATTGGAAACGTGGGGCACATCCCAACGGCATCCTTCTCGCCTATACTTAAAGGGTTGGAACCGCAGCAAGAAGGGGGCACGCATGGCAGACGAGAAGACGACGCCGCTGGTAGGCATCATCATGGGCTCCAAGTCCGACCTCCCGGTCATGGAGGGCTGCACCGCACAGCTCGACGAGCTGGGCGTTCCGTACGAGCTGGTCATCGCCTCGGCGCACCGCACTCCCGAGAAGGTCCACGAGTGGGCCTCCTCCGCGGCCGACCGTGGCCTCAAGGTCATCATCGCGGCTGCCGGCAAGGCCGCCCACCTGGGCGGCGTCGTGGCCGCCTTCACGCCCCTGCCCGTCATCGGCGTGCCCATGAAGACGTCCGACCTGGGCGGCATGGACTCGCTCCTCTCGATGGTCCAGATGCCCACGGGCGTGCCCGTGGCCTGCGTCGCCATCAACGGGGCCAAGAACGCGGCCATCTATGCGACGCAGATCCTGGGTGCCACCATGCCCGAGTACCGTGACGTCATCGTCGAGCTCAAGCGCACGATGGCCGAGGCCTAGGGGGCGGCATGGCGACGGGAAGGCATAGCAGGCAGGAGCCGGGCGGCCAGGACAGGTCGTCGCTGAGGTCCCTGCCGCAGATCGACGCAGACGAGGCGGCCGCCTCTGGGACGCGCTCCAGCGCCCGCACGAGGCAGTCGTCCACGACGGCCGGCCCGGCTCGCAAGCCCACCGCGCGCGCCGACGCGCGTGCCGTGCGCATGGAGTCGCGCGTGCCGCAGGTCGAGTCGCGCTTCGAGCGCAGCAGGGGAGGCGTGAGCGGCGCCGGTACCCCGCGCAAGAGGCGTCGTGCCAACACGCTCTCCAACATCTTCCTTGCCGTGGGCATCGCCCTCCTGGCTGCCGCCGGCTTCCTGTGGGCACGTGGCCAGTGGAACTACCACAAGCAGGACGAGGTCAACGAGGAGCTCTCGACCTATGCGGTCATCTCCGACGATGGCGTGACCCCGCCCACGGTCGACTGGCCGCAGCTCGTCGAGCTCAACGACGAGGCTGTGGGCTGGATTCAGATTCCCGGCACCGTCATCAACTATCCCGTCTACCAGGCGGCCGACAACGACTACTACCTCAACACCACGGTCGACGGCGTCTATGGCGTGGGTGGGCAGATCTTCATGGACTACGTCAACCAGGCGCCCGGCATGCTCGACGCCCAGACCATCATCTACGGTCACCACCTCAAGAACGGCGCCATGTTCAA
>CAMPCT010000221.1 GCA_946647055.1 uncultured Atopobium sp.
GAGGTCCGTCCCCTTTGCGTCGGACGCGAAGGGAAACGTCCCCATTTGCTCACCTTTTGCTCATCGTGCGTCCGTTGTAGGTGGTCGAGTTTGGGCGTTACGCTATAGTTGCTGCGACGTATCTACGACAGAGAGGCGGTATGGCATGCGCATCGCAGACGGCATCCACTACATTGGCGTGAACGACCACGAGCTCGATCTCTTCGAGGGCCAGTACGTCGTGCCCAATGGCATGGCCTACAACTCCTACGTCATCGTTGACGAGAAGGTCGCGGTCATGGACAGCGTCGAGGCTCACTTTGGCGACGAGTGGCTGGGCAAGCTCGAGGCCGTGCTCGACGGGCGCACGCCTGACTACCTCATCGTCCAGCACATGGAGCCCGACCACTCCGCCAACATCGCCACGTTCATGGACCGCTACCCCGAGGCCACGGTCGTGGGGACGGCCGGCGCCTTCAACATGATGCTCAACTACTTTGGCACCAAGTTCGAGGGTCGCAACGTCGTGGTCAAGGACGGCGGCACCCTCTCGCTCGGTGCGCGCGAGCTCACCTTCCTCACGGCGCCGCTCGTCCACTGGCCCGAGGTCATGTTCACCTACGACGCGGCCGACAAGGTCCTCTTCACGGCCGACGCCTTTGGCAAGTTTGGCGCCCTCGACGTCGACGAGCCCTGGGACTGCGAGGCTCGCCGCTACTACTTTGGCATCGTCGGCAAGTTTGGCAAGAACGTCCAGGCAGTGCTGGCCAAGGTCGCCAAGCTCGACGTCGAGGTCATCTGCCCGCTGCACGGCCCGGTGCTCTCCGAGGACCTCGGCCACTACCTGGGCCAATACCAGACCTGGTCCACCTACGGCGTGGAGACCCCGGGTGTGGTCATTGCCTACACCAGCGTCTACGGCCACACCAAGGAGGCCGTCGAGCTGCTCGAGGCCAAGCTCCTGGAGAAGGGCTGCCCGCGCGTCGTCGTGACCGACCTCGCTCGCGACGACCAGGCCGAGGCGGTCGAGGACGCGTTCCGCCACAACGTCCTCGTGCTGGCCACCACCACCTACAACGGCGGCATCTTCCCCACCATGCACGCCTTCATCAGCCACCTCATCGACCACGCCTTCCAGAACCGCACGGTGGCGCTAGTGGAGAACGGCTCGTGGGCCCCGGCCGCCGCCAAGGGCGTGCGCGCCCTCATGGAGCAGTGCGCGGGCATCGAGTTTGCCGAGAACGTCGTCTCCGTCAAGGGTGCGCTCAACGACGCGTCCCGTGCGCGGGTTGACGCCCTCGCCACCGAGCTCGCCGCCAAGTTCGTGTGACGCTACCAAAGGGGGTACTCCCTTTCGAAAGGGGTACTCCCTTTTGCGAGAAAGGGAGGGGCGCATGGCGCTCGCCGACGACATACGCGCCTTTGTGCCTGGCTGCGCGCAGGAGGAGGCCGACCGGGCACTCATGCTCGAGCGTCTGGAAGCCGACCCGCTCGTCTTCGACCGCACCTCTCCGGCGCACGTCACCTGCTCGGCGTGGGCGGTCGACCCTGCCGGCGAGCAGACCGTCCTGTGCTATCACCGCATCTATGACTCGTGGAGCTGGGTAGGCGGTCATGCCGACGGCGAGCGCGACCTCGTCGCGGTCGCCCGCCGCGAGCTTGCCGAGGAAACGGGTGTCGCGCAGGCACGCCTCGTGCCGGTGGGAGAGGGAACGATCCTCTCGCTCGAGGCACTGCCGGTCGCGGGTCACGTGCGGCGCGGCTCCTGGGTGAGCTCGCACACGCATCTCAACGTGACCTACCTCTTTGTGGCGGACCCCTCGGAGCCTCTGCGCGTCCAGCCCGACGAGAACGCGGGCGTGCGCTGGGTGCCGCTTGACGACGTGATTGCCCTCTCGAGCGAGCCGTGGATGTGCGAGCACGTGTACAAGAAGCTCATCGCGCGCACGCGCCTGCTTCTGGCGTAGGCCGAGCTGCCTCACACCTGCTTGCCTCGACCGGTCCTCTTTCGCTCTCCCTTGGTGCCGAGGATGCCGTTGAGCGACTCGGACTCGCTCCTGCCGCGCTCCTGCGCCATGTCGACGAGGTTGCGTGCCCGGTTCTTGACCATGGGTGCGAGCTCCTCGTCGGAGGGGGAGAGCACGTTGAAGCGCAGCGAGACGCGCCTGAGGCCCACCACCAGCAGGATGCAGGTGAGCGCAGCGATTGGCCGGCCGGCGACGAGGACCGATTCGAGCAGCTGGTAGGCGACGGCACCTGCCACGGCGCAGAGCGCGTAGAGGTTGCTCCGCTGGAAGATCTTGGGCGTCTCGCCCATGAAGACGTCACGCATCATGCCACCGCCAACGCCCGTGACGGTGCCCATGAGCACCACCGCCCAGGGGTTGAGGTCGTAGCGGATGGCCTTGTCGGTGCCCGCCATCACGAAGAGCGCGACCGAGATGATGTCGACCCACTCGAGGACGTCGGGATGGCGGTCGAGGGTCTCGGGGGTCAGAAGGACGATGGTGCTCGCCATCACCGCCATGGGGATGGCGTAGGGGGAGCTGAGCATGTAGACGTCCCCGCACTGCATGATGGTGTCACGTACGAGGCCGCCGCCCAGGCCGCAGATGATGGAGAGGGCGATGTAGCCCACGATGTCCAGGTGTCGCTCGCGGGCGGCAAGGGCACCAGAGAACGCGCCTACCAGCACCGCTGCTGCGTCAAGCCATACGGGTATGAGGTCGACGCCCACGTTTCCTCCTTGGTCGGCTAGCCTTCGCGTCACAGTCACACATAGTAACGCGGGATGGGCCGGTTTACACCGTGCGACCTCTACACGGTGCCATTAGCTTGTCGGAGCAGGTCAGTTTGCCCAGAAGCTGCGGCGTAGCTCCTCGCGGTTCTTGGTCTCGGTCTTGCGCATGATGTTGTGGACGTGGGTCTTGATGGTGCCCTCCGAGAGGATGAGCTCGGTGGCGATGCTGCGGTTGTCCTTGCCGGCCAGCAGCAGGGCCAGGACCTCGGACTCGCGCGTGGTGAGCGAGTGGTTCCTTGCGTAGGCGGGCAGGGCGTCTGAGATGTGGCGGGCCAGGTCGTCCCCGCGGCTGGTCTCGGCCTGGGGCTGCATGAAGCGCAGCTTGAGCAGGCGCAAAGCCTCGCTGATGCAGTGGTAGGCGACGTAGATCATGAGGATGTTCTCGGAGAAGTTGCGCTCCGAGAGGTAGAGCGGCAGCAGGCTGTTGTTGGGGTCGGGCACGGGCGCGATGAGGATGACCCAGATGTCCTCGGCCACGATCATGCAGAGGAGCAGGCACAGGATGGCGAAGCGACCCTTGTGCTTGCCTAGGCGCTCGCGATAGGCCTGGTCGGTGGACGTCGCCCACTTGACGTAGGCGAAGCCCAGGGCAAACGCCACGAAGACCTGGCGCAGCGTGTAGAACGTGAACTGGCGGATGGGGCCATAGGGCATGAGGTTGAGCACCAGGATGCTGGCGATGGCGAAGATGGTTGGCGGGATGGCGGCCGTGCGGCGGTCATGGACGTCGAGCACGCGCAGGAGCATGAGCCAGAGGCTGGCCAGGATGCCGGTGCCCGTGATGACGCGCATGACGGGGGTCGAGATCTCGTAGTAGCTGTCGGCAGAGAAGGTCAGGTTCTGCGAGAGCCACTCGTTGCCAAAGATCCCGCCCAACTCGATGATGTAGAAGATGAAGAACGTCACCTGGGGAATGAACGACTTGCGCTCACTTACCAGATAGGCAGCAAGGGACAGGATGGCCGCCGCAAAGCACAGCAACAGGATGCAAACGCTGTAGACGAAGATGAAGATGTTCACCATGTCCTCCGTCTCAACCCGAAGTTTATGCCAGATAGCTGGGAAAACACAATTCAGGTGGCATCAAGAGTTTAGGCCGCATCCCACGGATGCGCAAGTGCCAATGTGGCACCTAAACCGCCTGGTTGGACAGGGTTAGCAACCGTTGAGGGGTGTTTAAACCCAAATCTGCTGGAATG
>CAMPCT010000222.1 GCA_946647055.1 uncultured Atopobium sp.
CTGGGGGTCAAGGGGTCGCTGGTTCGAATCCAGTCCACCCGACCAGAACTTCCGAGGTCAGGGCTTATGCCCTGACCTTTTTGCACCAAGCTTGCACAAAGCACTGCCTCTTCTTGCACCAAAGAGCGAAGCGTCAGGCAAACGCAGCAGTCCCCTCCGTCAGATTAGAAGTTGAAGCTCCCGACGCCGACGTACGCGCACGCATGGCCTTCAACCTGTGGTTGTATGCCCAGCTACATACTATTGTTTTCTCGCAACCGAAAACTCAACGGCTGCGTTATGGTGCTTGGTGGCCGCATGCGACATCATGGAGCCAGAAGACGTCTTCGCACAGCCCTCGAGAAGAAGTGGAGCGAGACATGACAGCCAAGCAGAACGAAACCCTCGGACGCAGGATCGCACGCATGCGCCTTTCCCACGGGATGACGCAGGAGCGACTCGCCAACATCGCGAACGTGAGCGCACAGGCCGTGAGCAAGTGGGAGAACGACCAGAGCTATCCCGACATCCTGCTGCTTCCGGTCCTCGCCAAGACCTTCGGCGTGACGGTGGACGAGCTCCTGGGAATCGAGAGCGTCACGCCGGAGCAGGAAGCCGCCCCCGAGCCGACGCACGTGGTGAGGGTTCCCATTGACGTCGACGAGGCTGTCGAGGCAACGACGACCGTCGAGGTCGCCACCGAGCCCGACGTCGAGGCCGAGCCCGAGCCAGAACCCGTTGTCGAAGACGAGCCTGCGCCTGCCCAGGACGTCATCGTCGACGGACCTGCCACCTGCGTCCGCCTTCATGTCATCCAAGGGGGTCGGGAGGCGGTGAACATCGCGATTCCCCTCGTGGCGGCGCGCCTGCTCTCCAACATCGCCGAGTTCGTCCCCGAGCCCATCTTCGAGGGAATCGACCTCGTCGGCCTTGCAAGGGGCGCCCAGAACGCCGGCAGGGGCACGCTCATCGACGTCGATGACGGGCACGACCGCGTGATCGTCACGCTCGAGTAATACCCAACGCACCAACACATCGCGACGGACTCGCCACATGGCCCACGTCCGTCGTGCTTGACCACAAGGCCGAGGCACTCATCTCGGCCTTGTTGCTCCCACCGCATGCATTGCCATGGCCGTCATTGGGGGTTCAATCGCGATTCATGCACAGGTAGAATATGCATCGAGATCACGACCCCCAAGAGGTGTCCTCCTTGAGCGACCAGACGGCAAACGCGAAGATGCTCTCGAAGCTGATGTTCCGGCTGTTGCCGGCGCAGGTCCTGCTGTACATGGTCGGTGCGGTGAACGGCTTGGTCTCCAGCTACTTCGCCGCCAACTACGTGGGCGTCACCGCCATGGGTGCCGTGGGTCTCTACGCCCCGCTCAACCAGTTCGTCTCCTCGACCAGCACCGTTCTGGTGGGCGGGTCCGCGATCCTGTGCGGCAGGTACATGGGCGAGAACCAGCAGGAGAGGATGCAGGGGATATTCTCCCTGAACCTCGCCCTCTCCCTTCTCGTCGCGTTCGTGGCCATCGTCGCCTACGTGCTCATGGGCGTGTTCGACCTCTCGGTCATCATCACAGCAGACGATGCGCTACGCCCGCTGTTCAACGTCTACCTCCTTGGCCAGGCCATAGGACTCGTCCCTTTGATGCTCGGCAACTCCTTCGCGTCGTTCCTCTCCATCGAGAACAGGGGCCGCCGCACGCTGCTTGCAAGCGCGAGCTACATCGTCGCCAACGTCATCCTCAACCTCCTCTTCGTGCAGGTGCTGCACCTCGAGGCCTTTGGCCTTGCCCTTGCGTCCTCCCTGGGCCTGTGGGTGTTCCTGGGGGTGCAGGCCCAGGTGTTCCTTACGGGGCGCTCCCACTTCAAGCTGCGGGGCGGGAACATCGTCTGGGGGGAGACCGCGGACATCGTGCGCATCGGCCTCCCCGGCGCCGCAGGCAACCTCTACCAGACCGCGCGCGGCCTCATCGTGAACCGTCTGCTCGAGGTCTACGTGGGAAGCGTCGCCATCTCGGCCTTCGCCACGGCCAACAACCTCCTCGGCCTCTTCTGGGCCATACCGGCTGGCATGCTGGGCGTCTCTCGCATGATCATCAGCGTGAGCGTCGGCGAGGAGGACCGTCAGACGC
Source organism: uncultured Atopobium sp. (assembly GCA_946647055.1). The sequence continues at coordinate 2,121 of CAMPCT010000222.1, forward strand.
TCACCGACGTCATGCGGGTCATGTTCACGCGGTACCTGCCCCTCATGGGCACCATCTCGCTTACGCTCATAGCCGGGGCCATCCCCTTGACCGGCATCTTCTACCATGACCTGACGGAGCCGGTGTTCATGATGACGGCGTGGGGCTTCCGCATCCTTCCCCTCTGCATGCCCCTGAGCGTCATCTGCATGCACTTCTCCTGCTACTGGCAGGTCTCGGGCAGGCAGGCCATCGTGCATCTCTTGGCCCTGCTCGATGGCGTCATCAGCGTCGCGGCCTTCACGGCCCTGCTGGTCCCCGTCATCGGAATGAACAGCATCTATGTCGCCAACGTGCTCAACGGCATCGTCTCCGTGGTCGTGATCCTTGGCTACTCGTGCATGACGAACGGGCGCGTCCCGCGCGACATGGAGGAGCTCATGGTCATCCCCGCCGACTTTGGGGTCGCCGAGGACGAGCGCATGGACCTCAGCATTCGCGACATGGATGACGTCGTGCTGGTCTCCGAGCGCGTCCAGCAGTTCTGCCGGGAGAGGGGCGTCTCCGAGCACAGCGCCTACCTCTCGGCGCTCGCGATGGAGGAGATGGCGGGAAACGTCGTCTCCCATGGCTTCACGAAGGACGACAAGAGGCATTCCGTCGACGTTCGCGTCGTGCACAAGGATGGCGACCTCATCCTGCGGATCAAGGACGACTGCGTGCCCTTCGACCCTGGCGAGCGCCAGTCCATTGCCGAGTCGGATGACGTGTTGAAAAACATCGGGATCCGTATGGTGTTCAAGTTGGCAAAGGACGTCCAGTACCAGAACATCCTCGGGCTCAACGTGCTCACCATCAGAATCGGTGGATGATGCCGGGGCCTCTCCCCCACTTGTGGTAACGGGACGAAAACGGTCACATACTCGTTACCGGATGGCAAACGGACTAACAAATCGGCTATCATTCAGGATTGTCGGCAAGCGTCACGTTTTTGGAGCCAAGCGTATGAAGCAGCTCGAAGAGATGATCCTCAAGGAGGGCAAGGTCCTTCCCGGAGACATCCTCAAGGTGGGCGGATTCCTCAACCAGAACATCGACACGGGCCTCCTCACCCAGATGGGCGAGGAGATCGCGCGTCTGTACGACGGTTGCGGTGTCAACAAGATCCTCACCATCGAGGCAAGCGGTATCGCCATAGCGGCAGCGGCGGGCATGGCCATGGGCGTGCCCGTTCTCTTTGCCAAGAAGCACCGCACGAGCAACGTGGACGGCAGCGTCTACACCACCGTCGTGCACTCCTTCACGCACGACGAGGACTACAACGTCGTGGTGAGCCGCGACTACCTCACCTCGAGCGACCGCGTGCTCCTCATCGACGACTTCCTGGCGAACGGCCAGGCCCTGAACGGTCTCATCGACCTGTGCAAGCAGGCGGGGGCCGAGCTCGTGGGCGTCGCCATCGCCATCGAGAAGTGCTTCACCGGTGCCGGTGACGCCTTCCGCGCAAAGGGCGTGCGCCTCGAGTCGCTCGCCATGATCGAGTCAATGACAGACTGCGAGGTCACCTTCCGCTCGTAGCCTGTGTTGAGAGAGACAGAGTAGTAAGTCCCAAGACGAAGGGGAGACAGACAACATGATCGAGAACAACATGAACCGCCGTCAGTTCCTCACCGCCGGCCTCGGTGCCGGCATGGCCCTCGCGCTCGCCGCATGCGGCGGTGGCGAGAGCAGCGACGGCGGTTCCGAGGAGGGCACCGGCGCGGCCTTCAAGGTCGGCCTCATCTGCCTGCACGACGAGAACTCCACCTACGACCTCAACTTCATCAACGGCTTCAA
>CAMPCT010000223.1 GCA_946647055.1 uncultured Atopobium sp.
CGGTGGCGCCGGCGGCCTGGGCGGGCGTGAACTTGACGGGCACGTAGACCTTGGGAGCGGCGGAGCGCTCGGCGATGACGTTGCCCTCGTTCTTGAGCATGACCACGCACTTGTCAGCGGCAGCACGGCCGTTGGCGGCAAGCTCCTCGCCCTCGAGCAGGTCGAGCGCGGCGCGGGCATCGGTATAGGGGTTCTCCACGAGGCCCGGGAGCAGGTAGGTGGTGAGGATGTGGCGGGCGGCGGTACGGATCTTGGCATCCGCCTCCTCCTGGCCGTGCTCGGCGACGAGCTGCTCATAGGCGAGCTTCAGGTTGTCGAGGTCCTCGCCGCCGCCAATCTGGTCCATGCGCGTGTTGATGATCTTCTGCATGCGCTCGGCGACCGTGAGGCTCTCGACGCCCCAGTTGGTCCACATGAAGCCACCCGGATCCTCGGTCACGGCCCAGTCGGAGCAGATCAGGCCGTCGTAGCCCATCGTGTCACGCAGGATCGAGACCTTGTAGTCGCTGTAGGCGGAGCCCACCAGCTCGCCGTACTCCTCGTCGTCGCTGTAGGCGATGGAGTAGCTGGTCATGACGCCGGAGGCCTGCTTGGTGCTGTCGGCGAGGTTGAGGCCGCCGTCGATGAAGTTGACGAGCGAGGCCTTGAAGTTGCCGCCGGGATAGACGTTGTACTTGCCGGTGTCGTTGTGCGACTCGCGTCCGCTCTCGCCGGCGCCGTCACCAGGGAAGTGCTTCATCTGGGTGCCGACGGACTGGGCGCCCCAGCCGGTGTCCTTGCCGTCGACGTAGGTAGACTGGTAGCCGTCGATGGAGGCGCGGGTGAGGTCACGCGACAGGGCGGGATCCTCGCCGAAGGCACCGGTGATGCGGCTCCAGCGCGGCTCGCCGCACAGGTCGATCTGCGGCCCGAGCAGGCAGGTGACGCCCACGGCGCGATAGGCTCGCGAGAGGTCGTCGGCAACGGACTTGGCGAGCTCGGGGTCGAAGCTCGCGGCAAGGGCGAGGTTGCCGGGGTAGGCTCCGATGTCGCGCGGGTTGGTCGACAGGTTGAACGGGATGCTGTTGGGAGCGGCCTCGCAGTAGGCCTGGCAGGCGTTGTTCCAGTCGGACTGGCTCTTGCCGTCGCCTGCGGTCATGAAGTTGAGGACGGTGCGGATGCCCTTGTCGAACATGGCGGTCTGGCCGGAGTCCTCGAGGGCCTTGGCATCGGCGCTGAAGGTGGAGGCATGCAGCATCAGCGGGAGCTCGTCCTCGACAGAGAGCTGCGCGGCCCAGTCGGCGGCGCGGTCGGCGGCCGGCTGACGCCAGTCCTCGAACAGGTCGAGCTTGCCGTTGCCGTTGAGGTCCTTGAAGACGTAGCCGTCGACCTGGATGAGGGCGAGGCCGCTCTCGGGGCTGTAGGACAGCGTGGCGCCACCCTCCTGGGTGACCAGCTTGTGGCTGTCGACGTCCTCCTCGCTCCACTTGACGTCGCCGGAGCCGAGCTCCTCGGGCTCGATGGGGTAGGAGCCGTCGCCTGCCGGCTCCGCAGGCTCCTCGCCGCCTTCCTCCGCGGGCTCCTCCGTTGGCTCCTGGGACTGCCCACAGGCAGCCAGAACGCTGGCGGCAGAGGTCGCAGCGGCGACCCTGAGGAAGTTGCGCCTGGTGATGTTCTGCATGTTCTCTCCTTTTCTCGGTGGTTGCCACGCGTGGTCGTGGCCACCCTCTCAGGCGCAATTCTTTTCATGCGCGTGCCCCTTTTGGGGCCTTTGGCACAAGACGCATCGTTTTGGCTTCAAAACGCATGGCCGGTCTCCCGAACGGCTTAGCGGAGACGCCGCATCTTGGATATCCTTGGATGTGGGAGGAAACGCATGTACAGAATCGTCATCTTCGAGGACAGCCCGCGCGATGCGGAGCGGCTCGTGCAGTTTGCGGAACGCTATGGCGCCGAGAATGGCGTGCAGTTCGTGACGCAGGTCGAGCGGTCCGCCATGACCATTGGCACCGAGGCCGAGCGCGCGGACCTCATCTTCATGGACATCGAGATGCCTGGGCTCACCGGCATGGAGGCGGCGACGCTCCTGCGCACCTACGACCAGTCGACCCCCATCATCTTCGTCACCAACCTGGCGCAGTTTGCCGTGCGCGGGTATGAGGTGGACGCGCTCGACTTCATCGTCAAGCCCGTGACCTACGGGGCCTTCTCCATGCGCATGGCCAAGGCCCTCCGGGTCATGCGTCGCGACGAGGGCAGGGCGCTCACGCTCACGCACCAGGGCGGCATGACCGTGGTGCGCCTGGACGAGGTCGCCTTTGTGGAGGCCAAGGGTCACAACCTGGTCTATCACCTTGCCGATGGGAGCCAGGCAACCACGCGGGGAACGCTCGCGCAGGCCGAGGGGCAGCTGGGCGACGGTTTCGTGCGCATCTCGAAGGGCGTCATCGTGGGCCTGCGCCACGTGCGTGGCTACCGTGGCCAGGAGGTCACGCTGGTCGACGGGACGCAGCTCGCCTTTGGACGCACCATGCGCAAGGACGCGATGACGCGCATGGCCGAGTACTTTGGCCGCGTCTGGGAGTCGTCATGACGGGGCGGTCGTGGGCGCCGATGCTCTTCTCGGCGTACATGCTTGCCCAGGTCATGGCACCCACGCTCGCACTTGCCTGGGACCTGCCCCGACGTGACCTGCCCCGCGTGGCGAGGCCACTGGTGCCGATGGCCACCATGCTCCCAGCTTGGGTGTACCTGGCAAGCCGCTGGGACGAGGGTGCCCAGGTACAACCCCAAGACTATGTGGTCTCCTTCGTGTTGGTCATGGTCCTGTGCGTTCTGGCCGTGCTCGTCCTGTGCCGCACCTCCGCCTGGAGCGCTCTTTTCTGCGCGTCGGCGGGCTACACCATCCAGAACCTCGCGTCGAGCGTCAACGTGCTGATGCATGAGTTGATCCTTGCGACGTCCGGGGCCTCACCGGAGGGCACTGCGTCGCACGTCATCGAGACCATCGTCCTCGTCATGGTGTATCTGGCCGTCTACCTGCTGTTTGTTCGTCCTGTTCGCAAAGATAGGCTCGAGTTGGTCGAGGACCGCCACATGTTTCTGGCTTTTCTGGTGTGCGCCGTGGCGGTCATTGGGTTTGATGTCGTCATCAAGGACGCGGTCGCGCAGGGTCTGGGTGCCGGAACTGCGATGGCGATGCGCCTCGTGCACGTCTCCTTCTGCTGCTTCCTGCTGTACTTCGACTACAAGTCGCTTGCGGGGACCCGCCTCGAGGTCGAGTCTGCCATCGACCGCCACATCATCGAGGAGCGGGGCCGCCAGTACGAGGAGAGCCGCCTTGCCATGGACGGTGCCAACCAGCGCATGCACGACATCTGCCATGCCGTCGCCACGGCCGTGGCCGACATGGGCTCGACGGGGGACGAGCGTGTCGACGCGCTCGTCATGCAGATCCTGGATGACGTGCGCCACTATGACGCCGTGGTCAAGACCGGTTACGAGCCGCTCGACACGGTCCTGACCGAGCGGGGGCTCATGTGCCAGAACGAGGGCGTCACGCTCTCGCCCATGGCGGATGGACAGGCCCTCTCGTTCATGCAGCCCGCAGAGGTGTATACGCTGGTGGGAGGACTTCTCGACGCCGCCATCGAGGACGTGGTGGATGCCGCGCCGTCAGAACGCGACATTTCGCTCTCGGTGCGGAGGCGCGAGGGCATGGCGGTGGTGTGCGTGGAGCACTTTGCCCGCGATGATGCCCACTGGCGCCCCGACCGTGCGATCGACCTGGTGGTGGAGCGCTACGACGGCTCGGTCGCTCACTCGTTGGAGGATGGCATCAGGCGCGTGACCGTGGTGCTGCCCGTGGTGGGGGAGTAGCGGACTCGAACAACCCGGCCAAAAAGAGGTGGCGGCCACCCAGCCGGGCAGCCGCCATCAGACGTGAGACTATG
>CAMPCT010000224.1 GCA_946647055.1 uncultured Atopobium sp.
GCTCCTCCTCCTCGGTCATGCCCTCTCCTCCCCCCACTCGCACGTCGTGGTCGGGTAGTCCGCCTTGACGGTCGGCGCCTTGCCAAAGAGGGTGCGGGCGTGGCGCTCCATGCACCGGCCGACGCCGACGCGCTCGTTGTCCAGGTAGAACCTGCACGCGCCGCACGTGGCCGGGTGCCCCGGGTCGAGCTGCCTCTTGGGCGGCCTGCGGTATCCGTAGACGCCGATGCGGTAGGCCCTCTCGCGGCGCGCGGCGACCGTCCTGCCCGGGAGGACCTCGTCCCACCCCGGCCACCTTGTTGGTCTCGTCCAGTAGTACCTGCGCAGGGCCGCGTCCTCCTCGGCGGTCCATGCCCTAGCGCCCACGGCGACCACCCCCGACTATGGTGGCGACGATCGCCACGACGGGGATGGCGGCGACGGGGCCCCAGAAGGGCGCGGTGACGGCCCACCACGGGGCGACGACCACGCCGAGGGCCTTGAGGGCGAGGATGACGAGGGCGCAGGTCCAGTAGGCGTAGGCGAACGGGTCGCGGTCGCGCTTGCTCTCGGTCATAGCTCACCGCCCCACCTTACGAGCATGGACGGGAACGGTGCCGACTGTTGAGGCACCCCCCCCAGCGTGTACTTTAGGCGGCCCCGCAGGAACTTTACCTCAGCCGCCCTGCCCTCGATCCAGTCGTGGTACCAACGCGTATCGGTGCGTGCCGGGATTAGTGCGACGACGACGGTGCGGCCGTCGCGCGTCTCCTCGTATGCCTTGCGGATCCACTCGGCCACGTGCCGCCCATATGGCGGGTTTAGCCAAACGCGGCGCCCCGCCCAACTTTGCGCGAGCCCGTCGTCCTTAACCGTGAAATAGTCCTCACATAGGGCATTGTTGTCGCTTGCCGCCGCGTCGAGGTCGAAGTGCCAGAACGCGTCGAGCCGGTCGAATAGGTCGCGTGGCGTCTCCCAGTCGGAGCGGTCGGAGGTCATGGCGGCGGCGCCGGCTATGTAGAAATTAGACCCCGCGCTCATGGCCTGCTCCCCCTCTCGATTGGGACGTACTCGGCGCGGACCTCGACGGTAGCGATGCCCATGCGGTCGGCGTGGATGGTGACGTCGCAGCCGCCCTCGAGGACGGCGACCGCGTCGGTGTCGGGGATGAGCTGGTCGACGTGCCCTGCGACGTAGATGGCCGCCTGGGCTATCTGCTCGCGTAGGGTGCGGGCGTCGTCGGTCAGGCTCGCCTGCCGCGTGACGTAGGCGCCGCCCATGCCGTGGGCCTTGTTGGCGCATGTGATCATCTCGGGTACTCCCTCCATACGTAGGCCCTGCCGCCCCTCACGCCGGCATGTACGCCGCGGTACTGCTCTGGGTAGGCCTTGATGAACTTCTTGCATGCCACGGCGACGCTCTCGGGTTTCTTGCCATCGTGCTCGATGAGGGCGACGTCCATGCCCTTTCGGATGAACTCGCGCAGGTCGGCGGCGACGTACGAGTCGCCATTGGCTCTGAATCCGGCGCGGGCCGGCAGATCCTTGACGGGTCGGATGCTCATGCGTCCACCTTCCTCCCGCAGCTGGGGCAGTAGTTGAACCGCTCGCCCTCCGTGATGCTGTGAACTCCACACTCCGAGCAGGTAAAAGACCACGCTAACGGTAGTTGCTCTGTGTTCTTGCACGTCCCCCGCCCCAGCGTGGCCTCGACGGCCTGTGAGGGGGTGAAGTAGCCCATCGAGACGCACATCGCATTGTCGTTGTACGCCCACGCATGGCACCAGTGGCCGTCACTCGCGTAGCTTACGGTTCCGTCTCCATACGTCCACTCCACCCCGCGCTCGTCCAGCAGGCGGCGCAGCTCGTCGGTCGCGGTCATGCGTCCTCCTCCTCGTCCTTGATGGTCGGGATAACCTGCTCCATCGCTCGCTGATAGCGCTCAAAGTGGTCGGTCAGGAACTTGCCGTCACGCTCGCTCATGGGCGTGTCGGCACCGCTGCCTACGACTTGCGCCAGATAGCCCGCGAACGTCGCAAGCTCGCGCACCGCGTAGGCCAGCATCGCCGTCTCGTTGCTCATGCTCTTGCCTCCGTTTCCCTTGCCCCGAGCGCGACTGCCACCTGGATGCATTTACGCCCCACGCCGTGAAAGCGCACGAGCTGGCCGGAGCTCACGTCGCCCATGTCGGCCAGACTGGTGACGCCGAGCAGGTCAAGTGCGCACGCGAGCGTCATTGCTACGGACGGCCCCACGCCCATGTCCTTGCAGACGGCGTGCAGGTCGCTGTATAGCTCCCACCTGTAGCTCATGCGTCCACCCCCAACTCCCTAGCCTTTTTCACCAGCTCGTCCATCCAAACGGCCCACCCGCCCGCGTCGCACTCGGTCACGCAGCCCATGAACCGTACGGCCTCGCGGATCCATTCGCGTTGCATTGCGTTCTCGGCGGCGAGGTTCTGTCGGACGCGATACTCGGCATTGAGCCGCATGAGCAGCTCTTCGTTCGCGTCCAGCATGTCGGCGGCAATAAGTAGGTGAACGACTTGCGCCGGCACGTACTCCATGCGCTTGTCGCTGCTGATGGAACGGAACTCGTCGGCGAGGTCGGCGGCGCGTAGGCTGGTGTTGTTCATGCGTCCTCACCTGCCAGCAGCAGCTTGGCGGCGTACTCGGCGATGGTGTCTTCGGTGTCGCAGCACCTCTGCACCTCGTCGGCGAACTCCCGCAGCACGTCCTCGACGGTCGGGGCGTGGTAGTGGTGCTTGTCACTCGCTTCTGTCCACTGCGCCTCTGCGTGCTCGTCGGCATAGAAGAGCGTATGCGCCCCGATGCCGATGACATCGAACGCCTCGCCGTCGCTCCACTCCATCACGTCGCCGATGCGGACCGGCTCGCCGTCGGCGTCGAGGGGCAGGGCGGTGTAGTCGACTCCAAACAGGGTGACGTCGGCGCGCTCGGCTGCGGCCGCCTCGAGGCGCTCGGCGAAGCGGCGGGCGCCCGTCGGGTCGCCGGCCTCGACCTCGATGGTGTCGCAGTAGTTGCGGACGATGGCGCGGGCCATCTCGCCCATGCTCGAGGCGGGTGCGTTGGCGACGTACTCGCGCAGCCTGTCGACGGCGCCGACGGTGCCGGCCCTGCCGCGGATGATGCGGTCGAGGTCGTCGAGCTCGCCCTCGATGGACTCCTTGAGGGTGTCGAGCCACTCGCCATCGAACTGGTAGCCGCTGTAGTAGGGGTGTACGCGGTCGACGATCGCGGACGCGGTGAGCCCGTCCAGCAGGACGCGGACGCGCTCGGTGGGTCTGTCTTGCATGGTGCCTCCTTGCCGGGCCGGGGTCGCCCCCGGCCCTCTCTCGGTTGCTTAATGGTTGTTTAGAAGGGCAAGTCGTCATCGGCGTACTGCATGTACATGGCCGTCTGCTGCGGGCGCGGCGGCGCGGGGCGCTGCGGCGCGGGCGCGTACGCGGGCGCGGGCACGGTCGGCGTGACGTAGGCGGGCTGCGGGTACGACTGGGCAACCTGTTGCCCGTTATTGGCGCGGCTCATGAACTCGAGCTCGTCCACGACGACCTCGAGCTTGGAGCGCTTGCTGCCGTCCTGCGCCTCCCAGGCGCGGTAGCGGAGGCGCCCCTCGATGGCGACCTTGGTGCCCTTGTCCAGGTACTGGGCGACCCTCTCGGCGCGGGTGCCCCAAAGGACACAATCGACGAAGTTGGCGACGTCCTCCCACTCGCCCGTGGTCGGGTTCTTGCGGCGGTCGTTCACGGCGACGCCCATCGTTAGGACGGACGTGCCGCCCTGGGTCTGCTTCAACTCGGGCGACCTCGTCAGGTTGCCGCTGATGATGACGCGGTTGATGCTCATCAGAACTCGCCCTCCTCGACGCTGTCGGGCTCCACGGCGACGGGCTCGGCGGGCGTGGTGGCGAGGAGCTCGGCGAGCTGCCG
>CAMPCT010000225.1 GCA_946647055.1 uncultured Atopobium sp.
AAGCTCGCGTTCGAGAGGGGCAACTGATGACCACGATCGTGAGCGAGCGCGAGGAAGGGTCGTTCCTGGACTACATCCTCGAGCTCGCAAGGAAGGAGATGGCCTCGTCAGCCGGGCAGGGCGAGGACGAGGCCACGGAGGTGCGCCCAGTGAGTGGGGGCGCTAAGTAGAAAGGATAGCACGATGACCAAGACCGAGCACAAGATTCTCTGCTGGTTCTGGGCACTGATGCTCGGCGGCTTCATGTTGGCGGCGGTGATGTAGCCGTGAACCAGGCATTCGCAGGGCGCACGCCCAAGGGCCACGAGCTGTACCGCGAGGTGGGCGGGGACCACTGGTTCGTGCGCGAGCCGGTGAAGACGTTCCGCGCCCTCAACACCGTGCGCGACCTGCACCGCCGCCGCCCCATCGGCAGGTTCGGCAGCTTCACCGAGGCCGCGACCTACATGGACAGCACCACCAACGGTTAGGAGCAACCAATGGCTGATTACGAAGACCGCTATTTCAAGACGCTCGACCAGCTGTGCGAAGTGCGCCGCGAGCGCGACGTGCTGTTCAAGGCACTGAACGAGACGCAGCGGCAGCTCGAGCTGGCACGCGCGATGGTGAATGCGTACAAGAACGAGAAGGAGGTGGAGAACGATGGCGATGACTAGCGACCAGCTTACGCCTGACCAGGCGCTGGCAGTGCTTCAGGCCATGTACAAGGCCATCGGCGAGGCCATATCGACCAAGAACCCGTACTCGCTGCGCTCGCTCGTGGACCAGCAGATGTACGAGCGCTACCAGCAGACGGGCATGCTCGACAAGATCATCATCAAGGACCACGACGGCAACCGGCTCGGGACCATCGCGGCCATCGAGCGCCCGGCCAAGACCACGGTGCGCGCGTACGCCACGGACGAGGACGAGTTCTTCGCGTCCGTCAGCCCCGATGACTACTACGACTTTGTGCGCGACGAGCATGCCGACGAGTTCATCCAGTGGGTGGCCGACAACGGCATCAAGTGCGAGGGGCTGGCGTGGCGTCACGAGACGGTACCCGCATCGTGGGGTGGCACGCGCCTCACGGGGTGCAAGCCAGTCGACGTGCTGCCCGCACTCGCCCCGCAGCTCGCGGCCAACATGACCGCGCTGCTGCCAGAGGGGGTGGAGTAGATGGCAAACGATCTCGCACGGCTTGACGAGGGTGCCATCACGTCCATCGTCACGGGTGGCGGTGCGCTCACGCAGGGCGAGGTCTCGCAAATCCTCACGCTCTGCAAGATGCGCGGCATCAACCCGCTGGCGAAGGACTGCTACATCACCAAGTTCGACGGCTCACCAGCCACCATCATCGTGAGCAAGGACTACTACATGCGCACGATGGCGCAGCACGAGACGTTCCGTGGCATGCGCGCTGGCATCGTGGCCGTGAACCACGCAAGCGGCGAGCTGGTCTACCGCGAGGGGTCCCTCGTGGGTGGCACCACCGAGACGCTCGTGGGCGGCTGGGCCGAGATTTACGACTCGCGATGGACCACGCCGTGGCGCATCGAGGTCTCCATGAGCGAGTACGACGGCAAGCGTGCGCTTTGGAAGACCAAGCCCGCGACCATGATTCGCAAGGTTGCCATCGTGCAGTGCGCACGCGAGGCATACCCCGAGAGCTACTCGGGACTTTATGACGGTTCGGAGATACCGGAGGCCGAAGAGGCCATCGATGCTGAGATTCAGGAGGTAACAGAATGAGGCGAGTTAGTTGGCGTGACGTCGAGCCGAGTGACGGCACTGGCGCGGGGTTCAAGCGCCTCCCCGCAGACGGCTACGTGGTGGTCATCCAGAAGGTCGAGGACGAGGCGAACAACGAGCGCCTGAGCATCGTGTTCGACATCGCCTATGGCGAGTATGCGGGACACTTCGCGAACGACCCGTTCTTCGCCGACAAGCCCTACACCCACCAGTTCAAGGCTAGCTACAGCCAGAAGGCCGAACGCATCTTCGCTGGGTTCCTCAAGGCCGTCGAGGCCTCCAACCCAGGGTTCGACCCCTACGCTGCGGCAGATCGCGAGCAGTGGAAGCTGTTCGAGGGCAAGTACGTGGGCATCGTCCTGCGCGAGGTTTGGCAGACCAGCCGCAGAACCGGCGAGGACCAGTCCGTGTTCTCGAAGCTCGTGCAGTACAAGACCACCGACCAGATCCTCGCACATGACTACGAGGTGTTGGAGCCCGAGGACAGGCGCGATGACACCAACCACGAGTTCGGCACCGAGCCGCCCGACAACGACGTGCCCTTCGCCAACACCGGCTCCTCCTACCGCTTCTAGGCATGGCGGAGGAGCACGTGGGACCATCCATCGTCCTGTGGGTGGGTGGTCCTGTTCAGGCCATGATCTGGTGCGACACCCGCCAGCAGAAGGGCAAGCACACGAACATCGACCGATGGTTCGATTCCCACGGCGTGGAGTACGAGTACCGCAAGCTGGACTACGGCGATTACATGCGCGAGGGGTCAAACATCAGCGTCGACACCAAGAAGGACATACAGGAGGTCGCTGGTAACGTCGGCAGGGACCATGCACGGTTCGTGCGCGAATGCGAACGCGCAGCGGAGGCAGGGTACCACCTGGTCGTTCTCGTAGAGGGCGTGGCAGACGGTGGTAAGGCCCTGAGGGCTGGCGAGTGGGTGAGCGGCGTGTGCAAGCGCTGCCACAAGTGCAAGCCCGAGCTGACCAAGGGATGCAGGAGATACGGGCGCAAGCCACTCCAAGGCAAGGCGCTGGCATCCATCATCGCCGGCATCGAGGACAACCACGGTGTCGAGTTCCGATTCTGCCGACGTGACCAGACGGCCAAGGTCATATGCGAGATTCTGGGGGTGAAACATGAGTGAGTTGATGGGCATCGACATGCCCGAGTTCCAGCTGACGCCCGCGCGCAGGGAGTGGCTGAGGGACCATGGCGGCATCAAGAAGTACAAGACCAACAGCGGAAAGACGGCCTACTACATCGAGGGGGACCCGGGACAGGTCGGTCAGGTTGTCGACGATGACGGGACCATCATCTACTACGGCACCGATATAGCCGTGCTGCGAGAGCGCGGCATGGAGGCCATCGAGGCCACCCCTGCGTGGGTGCTTAGGGCCATCATGCAGCATGCGGCTGGGACGTTCAGGAACCGCGACACGGCGGTTTGGCCAGAAACGGTCTGGGATGTGAAGCTAAGCATCAAACAGGTGTTCATTAACAACCTGGTCGATGACAGCGTTATGCCGCTGTCGGTGCGGAAGGACCTCGCCAACTATGGTAGCCCGCTCGTGAGCAGGTTTCTCATCCGTGAGAACCCCGAATACGGCGAGACGCATTTCATTGGCATCCGCAGGAGCGCCGTGAAGAACGTGCCGCAGGACGATCGTCCCGAGGACATGACCGTGGCCGAGTGGAAGAAGCAGTTCGCCAACTACGGCATCGATGACTACCTTTTCCCCGAGTTGCGCGACATGACAGCCGACGCCGTGACAGCGCCTAGTGGTGAGTAGGGACGGTGAGCTATGTTGATGGTCGATGATGTGACACGCTACGCTGAGCACGGTCTTGCCGTGTTCCCGCTGCAGCCACATGGCAAGGACCCGCTGGATGGGTCGCGCGGATTCAAGAACGCCACGACGGACATTCGCAAGGTCCAGGAGTGGTGGGGGAGAGTCCCCGACATGAACATAGGCATGGCAACCGGCGCGGCGAGTGGCGGCATCTTCGTCATCGACGTCGACCAGCACGGCGAAACGGACGGCGGTCTTGAGCTGTCAATCTGGATGGCCGACCACGGGCGGTTCCCCGAGACGGCATCGAGCGTCACCGGCAGCGGTGGCACGCACTACTTCTTCAAGGC
>CAMPCT010000226.1 GCA_946647055.1 uncultured Atopobium sp.
GGGGTCGAAACGGGCTTTTGGGCAATGTTGCCCATCGGCCCGAAACCGGGCCTCCTGGAGCGAACCCAGGGCTTGCCTGGCATTGGTGCCTCCGGTGACGGTTCTGGGCCGGACGTGTCCGTTGCTCGTTGTACGATTGGGTAGTGTAGCCCAGCAGACAGACGAAGGGACGTGCCATGGCGTTCGAGCAGAAGTGCGACACACGGGTCGCGGTCATGATGGCCGACGGCCTCGAGATGATCGAGGGCCTCACGGTGGTGGACGTGCTCTATCGTGCGGGGATTCCCTGCGACACCGTGTCGGTGGGGGAGTCGCGCACCGTGACCTCCTCGCACGAGGTGCCCATCACCTGTGCGCGCACCATCCACGACGAGGGCTTCTCGTTTGACGAGTACGACGTCCTGGTCTTGCCCGGTGGCGTGCCCGGCACGCCCAACCTGCGCGCCTGCCAGCCGCTCTGCGATGCCCTCGTGCGCTTCTGCGACGCCGGCAAGCTGGTGTGCGCCATCTGCGCGGCACCCTCCATCCTGGCCGAGCTGGGACTTCTCGAGGGTCTGCACGCCACGAGCTACCCCAGCCGTCGTGACGTCCTTGTCGAGCATGGCGCGGTCTATGAGGACGAGTACACCGTGGTGCTCGACGACAACGTCATCACCAGCCAGGGCATGGGCACGGCCCTCGACTTCGCCTACATGATCGTCGCCCAGATCCTGGACGACGAGGCAGCCGACGCCATCGCTGACTCCATCATGGACGTGGGGTAGGGTGGCCAGGTGCCAGGCGAAGCGCCGACAAGCAGGCAGTACCTCTGCATAGACCTCAAGAGCTTCTACGCCAGCGTGGAGTGCGTCGACCGGGGTCTGGACCCCATGACCACCAACCTGGTCGTGGCTGACCTCTCACGCACCGAGAAGACGATATGTTTGGCCGTGAGCCCCTCCATGAAGGCGCTGGGCGTGCCGGGGCGCTGCCGTGTGTTCGAGATTCCCAAGGGAATCAAGTACATCGCCGCGGTCCCGCGCATGGCGCGCTACATCGAGCGGTCGGCCGACGTCTACGGCGTCTACCTCAAGTACATCGCAAAGGAGGACATCCACGTCTATTCCATCGACGAGGCCTTCATGGACGTGACGGGCTACCTGTCCCTCTATGGGTGCACGGCGCGCGAGCTGGGCGAGCGCATCCGCCGGGACGTCTACGAGACCACGGGCATCCCCGCGTCCTGCGGCCTGGGCACCAACCTCTACCTGGCGAAGATCGCCCTCGACATCACGGCCAAGCACAGCCCCGACTTCTTTGGCGAGCTCGACGAGGAGTCCTACCGCGCCACGCTCTGGAACCACCGGCCGCTCACGGACTTCTGGCGCATCGGCCCCGGCATCTCGCGCCGGCTTCTGACCCTGGGCATCCAGACCATGGGACAACTCGCCATGGCGCCTCGGGAGCCGCTCTACAAGGAGTTCGGCATCGATGCCGAGCTGCTCATCGACCACGCCTGGGGCATCGAGCCGGTCACCATCGCGGACATCAAGGCCTACCGCTCCAAGAACCACTCGTTCTCTGCGGGCCAGGTCCTCGCCAGCGACTACGAGTTCGACGACGCGCTGCTGGTCGCCAAGGAGATGGCCGAGGCGCTCAGCTACCGGCTGGTGCGCGAGGGCCTCGAGACTACGGGCGTGTCGCTGTGGGTGGGCTATGCCGTCACGGACGTCGAGCGCGAGCTCGTGCGCGCCTCCATCGAGCAGCGGCGGCGACTCCTGCCGGGAGCCAGCGGGTCCAGGCACTTCTCGTCACCTACCAGCTCCACGCGCCAGATACGCGATGCCGTCGAGGAGATCTTCGAGGAGAAGGTCGACCGCACGCGGGAGGTCAGGCGTCTGGGCGTGGGTGCCATCGACGTCAGGCCCCGTGGTGCCGCGGGTACCCAGCTGGAGCTGCTCATCGACGAGCCCGAGCTCGACGAGGAGCACGCGCGCACCCAGGCGCTCAACGAGATACGCAGCAAGTTTGGCAGCAACGCCATCCTCAAGGGGATGGACTTCCTGCCAAACGCCACCACGCGCGAGCGCAACTCGACGATTGGGGGTCATCGCAGTGGCAAGTAGTCAGGAGCCCACGCCGCGTGGGAAGATGCCCATGAGCGAGCGTGCCAAGATCTTCATCCCCTTCGACCCGCTCAAGGGCTTCACCGAGGCCCTACGGGCGAAGGAGCTCGAGGTCGAGCTGGCCATGACCGAGGGTGACGGGGTGACGAGGCGAGGGGAGGACGGCTGGCATGAGGAGCAATGACGGCGCCCGGGGCCTCAAGCGCACCAGCAGGGAGTACCTCAAGGAGGCCCTGCTTGACCTCATGCGCGAGAAGAGCGCCAAGAAGGTCACCGTGGCCGAGCTCTGCCGGCGCGCCGGCCTCAACCGCTCGACCTTCTACGACAACTTCGAGACCATCGAGCAGTTCCAGGACGAGCTCATGTGGGACGTGGCGCGCCCGCTGGTGGAAGCGGTCACGAGGCACGGGCGGGACCCCCTCAACCTGCTGAGAAAGGGCACGGCCTACGACTGCTATGTGGAGTGGTTCACCTACGTGCACGACAATCGCGAGGCCTTCCGGCTCCTGCTGGGGAGGAACGGCATGCCTGAGTTCCATGGCATCCTCATAGGCCAGGGAGTCGACTGGTACGAGGGGCTCATTCGCGCGTCGGGCAGGGCGGAGGAGGCAGGCATTGCCCCCAGGGTCCTGGCCACCTACATCGTCGGTGCCCACTGCCAGCTGCTCATCTCCTACCTTGACGACGACGTCCATTCGCCCGAGTACATGGCCCGGCAGGTCGTGCGTCTCACCTTTGACGGCTACCTCACCATGTTGGGGATTCACGCCGAATAGCGCGACCCAACACTTCCCGTGATTGTGTCGGTTTCCCGACAGCTGTGCCGACACTGCGGATTGAGCGTCTGACCTGCGGCGCGTATGCTCGGGCCAACGGCCGGGCAGGGGCTCGGCTCCAAGGACAGGAGGTCATCATGAGGCTTATCGCAACCGAGGAGCACTTCGTCATTCCGCCGGCACCCGGTACCAAGCCCGCGGGTCTGCCTCCCCTGGAGCCCGGCTCCATGGTGGGGGCGCCATGGCACCTCGACCACGCCGCTTCGGCAAGCATGGAGATTCGCCTTCGCACCATGGACGAGCATGGCGTGAGCATGCAGCTGCTCTCCACGCCCTTTGGCCAGGCGTTCCCGGCTGAGGTCGCCTGCGAGAAGGTCCGCGAGATCAACGACTTCTGCGCCTCGCTCGTCGAGCAGGCGCCCGACCGCCTGGTGGGCCTTGCGACCATTCCTACCGCCGTGCCCGAGGCCTGTGCCCCCGAGCTCGAGTACTGCATCAAGACGCTCGGCTTCAAGGGCGCGCTCGTCGCCAACCGCGTCGCGGGCACCAAGTTCCTCTCCGAGCCCGAGTACGACGAGTTCCTGACCGCCCTCGAGGACCTCGAGGCGCCGCTCTACCTGCACCCGGGCCAGCCGCCTGCGGCCATCACCGACCTGTGCTACTCGGGCTGCGGCCTCACCGACGCCCAGGTGTCCGTCTTCTCGCGCTTTGGCTACGGCTGGCACGTCGACGTGGGCATCCACGCCCTGCACATGATGGCGACCGGAGTGTTCGACCGTCACCCCAAGCTGCAGGTCATCCTGGGCCACTGGGGCGAGCTGCTTCCGTACTACGTGTCGCGCTTCGACACCGCCATGCCCGCCGAGTGCTTCGGCCTCGAGCGCGAAATCCGCGACTACCTGCGCGAGAACTGCTATGCCACGTCGTCTGGCATCCAGGACCGCGACTGCATGAACTTCTGCAAGAAGGTCATGGGCGCCGACCG
>CAMPCT010000227.1 GCA_946647055.1 uncultured Atopobium sp.
AGATCGACGAGACCACCAACCGCAACCCCAACACGCGCGGCACATCAGTCTTCCATGGCCGCGACCTCTTCGGCTACGCCGCGGCCAAGCTGGCGAGCGGTCAGATCTCCTGGGAGGAGGTAGGTCCCGCCTATCCGGTCGACGAGATCGTCTGCCTGCCCATGCCTGAGCCTACGGTGAATGACGGGCAGGTCACAGGCATCGTCGACATCATCGATCCCAACTTTGGCAACGCCTGGACCAACATCCCGCTCACACTCTTCGAGGAGGCGGGCATTGCCTACGGCGACGTGCTGCATCTGGTCGTACGTCACGGCGACGAGCTGGTTCTCGAGTGCGACCTGCCGCTCTGCCGCACGTTTGGCGAGGTGGCGAAGGGCGAGCTTCTGGCCTATACCAACGAGCTCATGAATGTCTCGTTCACGATGAACCAGGACAGCATCGTCGAGAAGTACGGCATCGGCTTTGGCGGCGACTGGACCGTCTCCTTTTGTCCAAAAAGGGAGTATCCCCTAATGGACAAAGCATGAGCGTCGACATCGTTCCCATGACCTCCGAGGATGAGGTGCGCGGAAAGGCGTACGTCCACTTCAGGGCATGGAAGGACGTCTATCGGGGGCTCGTCGACCAGGGCTATCTCGACGCGCGTACGCTCGAGCTCTCTGAGAGGTTCGCGCTCAAGGCGTTCAAGTCGGGGTTCGCGACCCTGCTGGCGAAGGACGGCGACCGCGTGGTGGGTTTCGCGGACTATGGTCCGTGCCGAGACGAAGACCTTCTCGAGGCGGGCGAGGTGTACGCCATCTACCTGCTTGAACCCTACTATCGCCAGGGTATCGGCACCATGCTCATGCGCGGGGCGCTCGCCCACATGGCGGAGTGTTCCCGTGTCGTCGTGTGGGTCCTCGAGGGCAACGACCGTGCGATCTCGTTCTATCGCAGCTTCGGGTTCGCGTTCGATGGAAGAGCGAAGACCCTTGAGCTTGGCACGCCCGTAATCGAGCTCAGGATGACGCTTCGGCGTTGACGGGCTGCCCCTCCAGCAGCGAGGCCACGGTGATCGACCCAAAGTACGCAAGCTCCTGCTCGTAGAAGCCCTTCCACATGGGCAGGGTCTTGCACGTCGCGGCGCGCTCGCACGGTTCCGCACCCTTTGCGAGACACGCGACCGGCGCGATCGTCCCCTCGACCAGCTCGAGCACGTCGGCCGCCACGTACTCGTCGGGGCGTTTCGTTAGCCTATAGCCGCCGCCCTTGCCGCTCGTGCCCTCCAACAGCCCTGCGGACACCAACGTGCGAACGATGCGCTGCAGGTACTTCTCTGAGATGCCCTGCCGCTCGGCGATGTCCTTGAGCGGCGCGCGTGCGCCTTCGCCCTGCTCGGCAAGGTCGACGAGAACCCGCAACGCATAGCGTCCCTTCGTCGAGATCATGTGTGCCTCCATTCGTGAGCAGGGCGATTTGCCTCAGCCATTTAACCACCAAGTTGGTAGGTTATCAAGTTGTTACGGTATATCACCTACCAGTTTGGTAGGTATATATTCGACCCTGTCATGAGGCGCAATGCGAGCCAAGAGGGGAGGAACGATGACACGGACAACTGCCGTGACCACGATGTGCCATCGAATGCCTTTCTCTCGGGCACGCCAAGGGCAGGCTGCCTAGCGAGCGATGACTCGTTTCGCGGGGCATGGTGCCAGACGCAGGAGCGTCACGTGTTCGAGAGCCTTTCCACGTACGGCCTTTCCACAACCCCAGACAAACGAAACGAGGATAACCATGAGCGCTTACAAGTTTGAGACCCTGCAGCTTCACGTTGGTCAGGAGACCGCCGACCCCGTCACCGACTCCCGCGCGGTGCCCATCTATCAGACCACGTCGTACGTCTTCCATGACTCCGCGCATGCCGCAGCTCGCTTTGGCCTCGCCGACGCAGGCAACATCTATGGACGTCTCACCAACTCCACCCAGGACGTGCTCGAGAAGCGCGTCGCTGCGCTGGAAGGTGGCGTGGCCGCCCTTGCCGTCGCCTCTGGCGCCGCCTCCATCACCTACACCATCCAGGCGCTTGCCCAGGCGGGTGACCACATCGTGGCCCAGAAGACCATCTATGGCGGCAGCTTCAACCTGCTGGCCCACACGCTGCCGCAGTATGGCGTCGACACCACGTTCGTTGACGCGCACGACCTCGAGCAGGTCGAGGCGGCCATCCAGCCCAACACGAAGGCCATCTACGCCGAGACGCTCGGCAACCCCACCTCCGACATCCCCGACATCGATGCGCTGGCGTCCATCGCGCATGCCCATGGCATCCCGCTGGTCGTCGACAACACCTTCGGCGCGGCTTATTGGGTCCGTCCCATCGAGCATGGTGCGGACATCGTGGTCCACTCGGCGACCAAGTTCTTTGGCGGCCACGGCACCACGCTGGGTGGCATCATCGTCGACTCCGGCAAGTTCGACTGGAAGGCGAGCCGGAAGTTCGCCCCGATTTCCGAGGCGAACCCCAGCTACCACGGGGTCTCCTTCGCGGACGCCGTGGGTCCCGCCGCCTTCGTGACCTACATCCGCGCGATTCTCCTGCGTGACACGGGCGCTTGCATCTCGCCCTTCAATGCCTTCCTGCTACTGCAGGGCATCGAGACGCTGTCGCTGCGCCTCGACCGCCATGCCGAGAACACCGCGAAGGTCGTCGAATTCCTTGCCAACCACCCGCAGGTCGAGAGCGTGAGCCACCCGAGCCTTGCGAGCCACCCCGACCACGAGCTCTACGAGAGGTACTTCCCCAATGGAGGCGCCTCGATCTTCACCTTCGACATCAAGGGCGGCAAGGACGCTGCCTGGGCCTTCATCGACGCGCTCGACATCTTCAGCTTGCTGGCGAACGTCGCCGACGTGAAGAGCCTCGTCATCCACCCGGCAACCACCACGCACTCCCAGCTGACGGAGGAGGAGCTGCTCGACCAGGGCATCAGCTCCAACACCATCCGCCTCTCCATTGGCACCGAGCACATCGATGACATCATCGCCGACCTCGAGAAGGGCTTTGCAGCGGCCGCCGCGCTGTAGGGGAGACACTGGGGACGGTTCTTTCCTGTCTCAGAGACAAAGGGGGACGGACCTGGCAACAAGCCAGGTCCGTCCCGCCAGCGGGATCAGCACCTCTTCCAGACTACAGATTGACTCCGCCGACGCCGATGTATGCGCATGCGTGGCCTTCGGTATCGTCGCACTCGGCCTCGACGTCATTACTGCCTCCGATGATGAAGCAAAACCCACCACCGCCGGAGATGGCGTCAAGCTCCGCGTCACCAAGCTCGCGGGCTCTCGCAAACGAGGCGAGTGCATCGTCGTAGGTGAAGGCGAGTCCCACACCACCGGCAATCTTGCCAAGCGTGGCATCGAAGATCGCCTCGGGGTCGTTCCTGTCACCCTCGTAAGCCTCGGCGGCTGCCTTCAGCTCCGCCTGCAGGCCCTCGTTGGTGCGCAGCAGCTCTTCAAACTTCTGGACGTTATCCTGTGCTAAGGTATGCTCCCTTCTCCGCTTGCTCGAACGAACTTCGACCTACCAACTTATACGGCAGCAAAGGCGGGTCTGTCCCCACCACTTCCAAACCAATTCGAATGGGGTCGCATCTTCCTGCATAGGGAGAAAAGACCCCGCAGGTCGTGGCTGACCTGCGGGGTCTCTCGTGCGATGAGGTGCGGGGACAACTCCTTGTGGCCTCTGCCTTTAGGTGTGTCACGCCCACCAAAGGGCTGTCTACATGCCGCTCTCGTTGAGGTAGCGCTCCTGCTCGGGGGTGAGCACGTCGATGCGCTTGCCCATGAAGGCGAGCTTCTTGCGGGCGACGTCGT
>CAMPCT010000228.1 GCA_946647055.1 uncultured Atopobium sp.
CCGTCGCGTCGATGGCGTTGAGCCGCTCAAGCTCCTCGAACAGCAGGTCGGTCATCCTGCCCAATGTGTTGTTCGCCATGGGTTCTCTTCCCCCTCGATCTCTCCGGTCACGGGAGCGCGGGCGTCAAGCACCCTGACTGTCCGGCCCGTCCCCGTCTACGGAGTGACGGGACGGACACGAACGGGTGCTCGGCACCTCCCGGAGGGAGGGGTTGCGATAGCTACCTTATATTAGCTATCGCAACCCCCCTGCACCCCCTTTTACCTGCGGTTTTTCTCCAAGGGTTGCGTTTTAGCTATCGCAACCCCTCTGACCTGCGGTTAATCGTTTTCGCTCGCCCAGCTCTCGTCGGTGCACCGGAGCACCCATTCGAGGCCTTCCTTGCGCACCCTCCACTTCGTGCTGGCGCCGCTTCTCGTCCACCTGTGGACGTTCTCGCGGGTGACCTCTTGGCCGTCCATGGTCATGCGGTCGGCCACGTTCTGCCGCGTCGCGGGCACCCCGTCGAGGGCGCACTGGTTCACCGCGCGGCCTATGGACTCGTCTATGTGCCCCCAGCGCCTGTCGTTGCGCCGCCTGTTCGAGTCGCCGCCCTTGCGGCGTGCCGCCGCCGCGCTGCCGACCTCCGGCGCGTCGCTCATGTACTCGCCGTCGATCTCGTGCAGCAGCGGGAAGTCGAACACGACGTCGCGCGCCCCGGGGTCGGCGAACTCGCGCAGGACGAAGCTCATGCGCATGGGCACCGCCCGCTCGCCGTAGCGCGCGTGCAGCATGCCAGCCTGCTCATCGTCGGGCGCGGTCGGCGTGAGGTCGACCATGGCGTCCACGAAGCGCCCGAAGACGCCCGAGCCGCTCCCTCGGTCGATTACGCTGCGGGAGCCCGCGCCGCCCTTGGCGTGGTGGTGCGCGAACGCGATGGCGCTGCCCGCCGACGCAATGCCGCCGAGCTGCTGCATCATCTGGCGCATGTCCCCCGCGCTGTTCTCGTCGCCCGTCTCTATGGAGTAGATCGAGTCGATGATCACGAGCGACGGCGGCTGGTCGCCGTAGGCGTCGCTGATGGTGTTGGCTATCGTCTCGGCGCTCACCGTCTTGCCGCGCAGCGGCATGGCGAGGATGTTGCCGCCCGAGTCGGCCAGCCCCATCTTCGCGCGCACCCTGTCCAGTCGGTTGTAGAGCGAGTTGGGGTCAAGCTCGGTGTCCACGTAGCACACGCCGCCCTGGCTGCACCCGAAGCCCATCCACTCGCCGCCGCTCGCCACGGCGTAGGCGAGCTGCGCCATGCACCAGCTCTTGCCAGCCTTGGGAGGCCCCGTGAGCATCATGATGTGCCCGCGCCTGAGCACGCCGTCCACGATCGGCTCGGCAAGCTCGGGCACGTGCACGCCAGTCATTGAGTCGACGTCGACCAGCAGGGACTCGCTGCGCCACTGGGACGCGCTAAAGGCCATATGCCCACACGAGCCGCTGCATCCTGCCCTTGTTCTCCCGCATGGCGCCCGGGAAGCGCGTGAGCCTCGTCGGGTTGGCGCACTTGCGGTCCACGGGCAGACCGTTGTGGTCGCACAGGTCGTAGACGAACTGGGCGTCCACCGCGTAGTCCTGCCTGCTTCGTGCGTTCGTGCGGATGATGCAGTGGTAGCTCTTGCCGCCGCTGTCAACTATCGCGCGCAGCATGCCGTCCCTGCGCCCGCCCTTGTCCCAGAAGATGTTGAGCATGAGCTGCAGCTGCTCGTCCATCGGCAGCGTGTCGCACTCCACGAGTATGTTGCGATATGCGGCG
This sequence comes from uncultured Atopobium sp., assembly GCA_946647055.1. The sequence continues at coordinate 1,785 of CAMPCT010000228.1, forward strand.
ACGCTGCCCTTGTCGCGGTGGTAGTGGTCTGGCAGCAGCGGGTTGACGCAGCACCACATCCCGGCGTCCTCGACGTTCGGGAGGTACCTGTCAAGTGCCTCGTAGCCAGCCATGCCGAGCAGCGTGCCAGCGTACTCGTAGCCGTCGTCCCACGGGGCCGCGAGGTTGCGTGTCAGGCAGATGGTGTCCGTCCATGGTGCGCCCGAGCCGTCGGTGCCGTCGAAGCAGGCGCGCACGTAGGCCTTCGCCTGCTCGTTCGGGGCCATGCCGGACAGGTCCGGCAGCACGTCCGTGCTGACCCTTCTCGTGATCCTCGGGAGGTTGCTCGTCTGCAGGACGGTCGGCTCAGGCTCGCCGTGGTACGACCCGTCGCCCACCTCGTAGGTGCACACGCTGCGGACGATGGTGCGCAGCTCCGTCTCGCCGATTGGCGGGTCGAAGTGCGTGGCGTTCGCTTCCAGTGCCGCGGACTCCACCTGCTCGTCCGTGGCGCCCTTGCCGCGGATGCTGCTCAGGTAGCGGTGCATCTCGTCGTTCCTGCCGCCCTCGGTCACCTTCGCCGGGAGCTGGTACCCGCTGTGCATGCTGTCCCATTCGATGCGTGGCATCGTGTCTCACCTCCTCTCAACGAATGAGGGGCGGCGCATGAGCGCCACCCCGTCACAATCCCAGCTGCGGTCGCCTAGAACGGGACGTTCACGCCGCCCGCTGGCGGCTGGTACCCGACCGTCTGGCCGAACGTCTGCGGCACCTGCGCCACGGGCTGCGGCGCCTGCTGCGGCTCCTCGGTGACGGGCACCTCGAAGCGCCCCGCGCGGATGTCCTCGACGCTCTTGTACGCGTCCACGCGCATTTTCTTGGTCTGGCGTCCCTGCCACTCGCCGTACTCGAGCTTGAGCACCAGCCCGACCTGACGGTTCACGAACGCCTGGAACTGGTCGCGGTCGATGGCGTCGAACGGGTCGAAGCCGGGGTTCGACGCCGCGATGGCCTCGAGCTTCTGCTTTGCGAAGCGCAGGGCGTTGGGCGCGAAGCTGATGTAGTCGCAGTGCTTCGACTCGTACCAGCCGTTGTTCTCGGCGACGCGGGCATTGACGCCCTCAATGACGTCCCAGACGATCTTGAGCTGGTCGTTGCCCGACCTGCTGCGGCCCCATTCGGCGGCTGTGATGATGCAGACGTACCCGCCGTTCGGGATGGTGAACGTGCTCCCGCCGCTCGCCGCCTGCGTGTTGCTCCAGTCGAACCTAGGCATCCTGTTCCTCCTTGCCTTCCTGCTGGCTTCTTGGAGCCAGCTCCCAGTACTCGCGGATGATGTCGTCCACGGCCTTGAGGTCGTTGTCCATCTCCTTGTTGGCGAACATCCCCATGGGCGACTTGCATGTGTTGGTGCCGTCGCTGTTGGTGACGAAGTAGTGGCGCTCCTTGTCGACGTCGACCATGAGCACCACGCTGAAAAGGCCCTCCAGCGTGTAGTGGTTGTCGATGAGCTTGCCGAGCGTCTTGGCCTTTATGCGCCCGTCGTCGCCAACCTCCGTGTGCTGCAGGAAGTAGACCACGGTGTCGGGCGGCAGGCTCGACGCCACGAAGCGCACAAGCCCGACGAAGTTGAAGCCGATGCTGTTGAACTTGTCGAAGCCCGTCTTCTTGCTGTCCATCTCCTCGAAGCCCATGAGGTACTGGGCGTCGTCCACGACGAACGTGCGCTTGTTGCCGCGCGCGAGCGCGGCCTTGATCTGGTTGTAGTCGGACGTGGAGAAGGTCGGCAGCTTGCCACGGAACGGCAGCGGCTTCCCTGCCACGTTTATGACGCCCACCTCGTCCGGCGTGAAGTTGCGCAGACTTGCGCTCTTGCCGGAGCCTGACGGCCCCATTATCAGTACGGGAACTCCCATCTCTCCCCCTCTCAGAACTCGTACCACGTGTCGGTGCCGCACTCGCGGTATCTGCCGCGTGCGCCGTTCGCGCGCAGCACGGCCATCCACCCCTGCATGTGCTGGTGCTCCACGGCCACCTCGCAGACGGGCGCGCCGAACTCCATGAGCCACAC
>CAMPCT010000229.1 GCA_946647055.1 uncultured Atopobium sp.
CAAACCTCGCACGCGCCCTGGGCGTCGACGTCTCGCAGGTTGGCGTCAAGGCGACGACGACCGAGCGCCTTGGCTACGTTGGCCGGGAGGAAGGCATCGAGGCCTGGGCGGTCGCCCTGCTCGACACCGGTCGATGTTGTTGATCGAGGCGTCGTGGGCCCGTCCCCCTCTCCGGGCTCACGCTGCGCGAAATCGCCCTTGAGGGAGGGGCGGGCCCGCTGACGCAATCCGGAGCCTGCTGCTAAGAGGAACACCCGGCCTCGCAAGTGCCGACGACCAATAAGGAGATACGTCATGCAGATCTATAACTCGCAGTACCACAGGAAGCAGGAGCTCGAGACCCTCGAGCCGGGCAAGATCCGCATGTACGTGTGCGGCCCCACGGTCTACGACCAGATCCACATCGGCAACGCGCGCACGTTCCTGTCCTTCGACGTGATCCGTCGCTACCTCATGTTCAAGGGCTACGAGGTCACGTTCGCCCAGAACCTCACCGACGTCGACGACAAGATCATCAACCGCGCCAACGAGCAGGGCCGCACCGCCGCCGAGGTGGCCGAGGAGTTCAGCAACGCGTTCATCGAGCAGATGCGTCGCTTTGGCATCCTCGACCCCGACATCCGCCCGCGCGCCACGCAGGAGATCGCCGCGATGCAGGAGATGATCCTGTCCCTCATCGACCAGGGCAACGCCTACGTGGTCGACTGCGGAGACGTGTACTTCTCGGTGCGCAGCTGCCATTCCTACGGCGTGGTCTCGGGCCGCGACGTCGACCAGCTCCAGGTCGGCGCGCGCATCGAGGAGAACGAGGACAAGCGCGACCCGCTCGACTTCGCCCTCTGGAAGGCCGCCAAGCCCGGCGAGCCCAGCTGGGACTCCCCGTGGGGCCCCGGCCGCCCGGGCTGGCACACCGAGTGCTGCGCGATGATCCATCGCTACCTGGGCACGCCCATCGACATCCACGGCGGTGGCGCCGACCTGCAGTTCCCGCACCATGAGAACGAGAGCGCCCAGGCCACCTGCGCCTGGCACGGCCCGCTGGCCAAGTACTGGATGCACACGGGCATGCTCCAGGTCGACGGCGAGAAGATGTCCAAGAGCCTGGGCAACTTCTTCACCCTCAAGGAGGTCCTCGACAAGTACCCGGCCGACGCGGTGCGCCTGCTCATGCTGCAGACCCACTACCGCTCGCCGCTCGACTTCTCGTTCACGCGCCTCGAGGGCATGGTCGGCACCCTGCAGCGCCTGCAGGGCTCGGTCCGCAACCTGCGCTGGGCCGCCGACAAGGCCTCCTCGCTCGCCCGTGACATCAACGACCGCGACCGCGCCCTGGGCGCGGCGGCCGACGCCACCCGCACCGAGTTCGCCGCGCAGATGGACGACGACTTCAACACCGCCGGCGCCCTCGCCGCGATCTTCTCGCTCATGACCGCCGCCAACACCTACCTCGACGAGGCCGGCGCCGACGTCTCGACCAGCGTGTGCCTGCGCGTGGCCGACACTCTCACCGAGCTCTCCGGCGTGCTGGGCGTCAACCTCGCCGCCAAGGCGGAGCAGGAGCTTCCCGCGGAGCTCGTCGCCCTGGCCGCCGAGCACGCCGGCTATGCGGGCACGTCTCCCAGCGAGGCGGCGGACGCCCTGCTCGCCGCGCGCCAGGAGGCCCGCGCCAACAAGAACTGGGCCGTCGCCGACGCCATCCGCAACGCCATCGGCGAGCTGGGCCTGGCCATCGAGGACACCGCCGCCGGCGCCCGCCTCAAGGCGAGGGGCTAGCCATGGCACAGGGAAAGGGACAGGCGGGCGGTCGCTCCCAGGGCCGCAACAGCAGGCGCAACGGGCTTCGCGGCGGCGGCCGTGACGGCGACCGCGAACCTAGGGGCAAGAGGCCGACCAAGGACAAGATCGTCCCGCGCAACCTCCCCTCGCCGGAGGAGCGCGACCGCAAGGGCGGCAAGCCCCATAAGCCTACGCGCGAGCAGCGTCCGGCAAAGCGTCGCGCCCCCTCGGGCGGCAGCCTCATCGAGGGGCGCCGCGCCGTCGTCGAGGCGCTCGACGCCCACGTGCCCATCCTGCGCGCGTACGTCTCGCAGTCGGCGACCGCCCGCGACGCCACGCTCGACGTGCTCGTGGGCAGGCTCGAGGGCGAGGGCGTCCGCGTGGAGGAGGTTCCCCGCGAGCGTCTCGACGCCATCTCGAGCCATGGCGCCCACCAGGGCATCGTCGCCGAGACCAGGCCCTTCGTCTACGCCGAGCTCGAGGACATCATCTCCCGCGCCGGCGCCCCCGACGACGACGCCCTCGTCATCGTGCTCGACCACGTCACCGACGAGGGCAACTTCGGCGCCATCGTGAGGAGCGCCGAGGTCGTGGGTGCCTCGGGCATCGTCGTGCCCAAGGCGCGTTCGGCCAAGGTGGGCGTGGGCGCCTTCAAGACCTCTGCCGGTGCCGTCCTGCACCTGCCCATCGCGCAGGTCCCCAACCTCGCGACCGCCCTGGGCCGCCTCAAGAAGGCCGGCTTCTGGGTGGGAGGCGCCACCGAGCATGCCGAGCAGCTCGCCTGGGACGCGCCGATGGCCGGACGCGTCGCCCTGGTCATGGGCTCGGAGGGGGAGGGCATCAGCCGCCTCGTGCTCGAGCGCTGCGACTTCACCTGCAAGCTGCCGCAGCGCGGCGTCATCGAGTCCCTCAACGTCGCGCAGGCCACGACGGTCCTTGCCTACGAGTGGCTGCGCAGGACCCATGGGGCGGGGGAGTGACGTGGCCCGTCGAGCCCTGCTCGTCGTGGACGGCTACAACGTCATCCATGGCAACGCGCGCTATCAGGCACTCATAGACGAGCACGCCGGTGCCGGCGCGCTCGCCGACGTCGCGCACCTCTCGCGCGACCCCTATGGGCACGACCCCTACGAGCGTGCGCGCGAGGCCCTCGTGACCGACGTCGCGGCCTATGCCCAGGGGAGCTACGAGCCGGTGGTCGTCTACGATGGCGCGGGCAACCTCAACCCCGAGCGGCCCAACCGTCCCGTCGCCGGCGTCGAGGTGGTGTTCTCGCGCACGGGGGAGAGCGCCGACACGGTCATCGAGCGCCTGGTCACCAAGGCGCGCGGCGAGGGTCGCGACGTCCTGCTCGTTACCTCCGACAACACGATTCGCTTCACGGTGGGCGGCATCCCCGTGACCACGGTGTCGAGCCAGCTGCTCGCGGCTGACATCGAGATCGTCGACCGCGACGTCTCCGTCTCGCGCGAGGAGCGCACGCACGGGCGGCTCACCCTGGCCGACCGCCTGGACCCAGCGACCCGTGCCAAGCTCGACAAGCTCCTCGGCCGCAAGTGAGACAAAGGGGGACGGTTCTCATTTGTCTCAGAGCCAACAGGGGACAGATGTCAGTCGGGTCTGGGACGAAACCTCCGTCCCTCCGTCCCAGAAGAACCGCTAGAATGTCCTCACCCGCCAGTGTGGCGCAATGGTAGCGCAACGGCCTTGTAATCCGTAGGTTGTGGGTTCGATTCCCACCACTGGCTCCAGGCACCTCCGGGGCGCGGTCATCCGCGCCCCTCGCATTTGTGCAGGAATGGTGGGATGGCTACGCCCGGCCACGTGGTATACGTTGACAATCTCTTGCCATCGACGTAACATTTTCCCGCTCGTAAGGTCACAGCCAAGCGGGCAGGCTTGAAAATGGCAAATGGGGATGTGGCACAGCGGCAACTGCGGCGGACTGTAAATCCGCTCCCTCAGGGTTCCTTGGTTCGAGTCCAAGCATCCCCACCATTCGCCCGTGTAGCTCAGTCGGTAGAGCACATCGTTGGTAACGATGAGGTCACCGGT
>CAMPCT010000230.1 GCA_946647055.1 uncultured Atopobium sp.
CGCGGCGGCCTGGTCGAGGTCCCCATGGGCACCACCCTGCGCGAGGTCATCTTCGACATTGGCGGCGGCATCCGCGAAGGCAGGGAGTTCAAGGCCGTGCAGCTGGGCGGCCCCTCCGGCGGCTGCCTGCCCGCAAGCAAGCTCGATACCGTCATCGACTACCGCGAGCTGGGCGCCACGGGTGCCATCATGGGCTCCGGTGGCATGGTCGTCATGGACGAGGGCACCTGCATGGTGGGCATGGCCCGCTTCTTCCTCGACTTCACGGCCAAGGAGAGCTGCGGCAAGTGCGTGCACTGCCGCCTGGGCACCAAGCGCATGCTCGAGATCCTCGACCGCATCGTGGCTGGCAAGGGCGAGCAGGGAGACATCGAGAAGCTCGAGGACCTCTGCTACGCCATCAAGGACGGCGCGCTCTGCGGCCTCGGCCAGACGGCACCCAACCCCGTTCTGACCACCATCCGCTACTTCCGCGACGAGCTTGAGGCGCACATCGCCGAGCACCGCTGCCCCGCTGGCGAGTGCCGCGAGCTCATCAGCTACTCCATCGACGCGGACGCCTGCCGCGGCTGCACCGCCTGCGCGCGCCAGTGCCCCGTCGGCGCCATCACGGGCGAGCGCAAGGCTCCGCACGTGATCGACCCCGCGCTGTGCATCAAGTGCGGAAACTGCAAGACCGCCTGCCGCTTTGGCGCGGTCAGGGTCGCGTAAGGGAAGGAGGGACCGAGCATGTCAATCACGTACACCATTGACGGCGTGCAGGTGACGGCGGAGCCTTCCGACACCATCCTCACGTCCGCCACCAGGGCCGGGATCGAGATCCCCACCCTGTGCTTCGACAAGCGCACGGCCATCTATGGCGCCTGCGGCATCTGCCTGGTCGAGGTCGAGGGCGTGCCCAAGCTGCTGCGCGCCTGCTCCGCGCGCCCGCAGGAGGGCTACGTCGTGCGCACCAAGACCGACCGCGTCAACCGTGCGCGCCAGACCGCGCTGGAGCTGCTGCTGACCGACCACACCGGCGACTGCCGTGGGCCCTGCAAGCTCAACTGCCCGGCCATGACCGACTGCCAGAAGTACGTGGGCGAGATCCGCGACGGCCGCTACAAGGACGCCGTCTCCACGATTTACGAGGCCTTCCCGCTGCCCGCCTCCATCGGCCGCGTGTGCCCGCATCCCTGCGAGGACGCCTGCCGCCGCAAGATGGTCGAGGAGCCCATCTCCATCGCCTTCCTCAAGGCCTTCGCGGCCGACAAGGTCGAAGCCGACGGCGACCCGTACGTCATCCAGTGCGAGCCCGACACCGGCAGGCGCGTCGCCATCGTGGGCGGCGGCCCGGCGGGTCTCACCGCGGCGTACTTCCTGCGCCGCTACGGCCATGCGGTCACCATCTACGACCAGCAGCCCAAGATGGGCGGCATGCTGCGCTACGGCATCCCCGAGTACCGCCTGCCCAAGGCCGTGCTCGACCGCGAGATCCAGATCATCGCCGATGCCGGCGTCGAGATGGTCAACGGCGTGCGTCTGGGTCGCGAGATCACCCTTGACGGCCTACGTGCCGATTATGACGCGGTGCTGCTCGCGCTTGGCGCCTGGAAGTCCATGCCCATGCGCGTGCCCGGCGAGGAGCTCGAGGGCGTGCACGGTGGCATCGACTTCCTGGAGCGCCTGGGCCTGGGCGAGCGCCCGGCCATCGGCAAGCGCGTCGCCGTCTGCGGCGGCGGCAACACCGCCATGGACTGCTGCCGCACCGCCGTGCGCCTGGGTGCCAAGGAGGTCTACGTCGTCTATCGTCGCACGCGCGCCGAGATGCCCGCCGCCGACATCGAGATCGAGGAGGCCGAGGAGGAGGGCGTCACCTTCAAGTTCCTCACCAACCCGATCGAGTTCTATGGCGAGAACGGCCATGTGACCGGCATGAAACTGCAGGTCATGGAGCTGGGCGAGTCCGACGCCTCCGGCCGTCGCCGCCCGGTCCCCGTGGAGGGCCAGACCGAGGACATCGCGATCGACGACGTGCTCATGGCCATCGGCCAGGGCGCCGACTGCGAGGGCGTGGACGGCGAGCTGCTCACCCAGCGCGGAACCATCGCCTGCGACGAGATGACCTTCCGCACCGCCTTCGACGACGTCTTTGCCGCCGGCGACGTCACCAACAAGGGCGCCGGCATCGCCATCCAGGCCATCGCCGAGGCGCAGAAGGCCGCGCTGTGCATCAACAACTTCCTCGAGGGCGACGAGGTGCGCGCCAAGGTGCCGTACTTCGTCATGCAGGAGAAGACGCCGGAGGACTTCGAGGACGAGCCCAAGCAGAACCGCGAGAAGATGCCGGGCCTCACGCCCGAGGAACGCCGTGACAACTTCGAGCCCATCTACTTTGGCTTCTCCGAGGAACAGGCCAGGCGCGAGGCGTCGCGCTGCCTGGAGTGCGGCTGCCACGACTACTACGACTGCCGCCTCATCAGGTTCGCCAACATGTTCGACGTCGACCCCACGCGCTTTGCCGGCGAGGTGCACGACCGCGAGGACGTCCCCGTGGCGGGCGAGCTCATCACCCACGACCCCGACAAGTGCGTGCTGTGCGGCCTGTGCTATCGCATCTGCGACCAAGAGGTGGGAAAGACCTTCCTGGGCCTGTACAACCGTGGCTTCTCGACCGTGGTCAACCCGATGGTGCCCGAGGAGGCACGTGCCTTCTGCGCCAGCTGTCTCAAGTGCGTGGCCGCCTGCCCAACCGGCGCCATGCGCAGCGTCCCCGCCGTCACTCGCGAGACGGTCATCGTCTGATTGTCCACTAGGGGAGAATTGTCCACTAGGGGATACTCCCTTAGTGGACAATTTACAGCTGGGAAGTGACGCCTTGCTCGATGCAGCGCTCCACGAGGTCGGCGGCGACCTGCGCCGTCACCTCGAAGCTCTCCAGGAAGCCGCCCTTGAGCTCGCGCAGGACGTAGGTTGCGACGTCCATCTTTCCGGGCGGTCTGCCCACGCCAAAGCGGACGCGCGAGAAGTCGGCCGTGCCCAGCTTGTCCTTGAGCGAGCGCAGGCCGTTGTGGGCGTTGAGGCCGCCGCCAAACTTGGCGCGGACCTCACCCTCGGCAAGGTCGACCTCGTCGTGAATGACGAGCAGCTCAGACGGGGCGATTCGCTCCTTGCGTAGGAGCTTGGACACCGGCCCGCCACTCGTGTTCATGAAGTCCTGGGGCTTCGCGAGAATGACCTCGCGACCGCCGATCTTGACCCGCGCCACTTGGCAGCCGCACTCGCTCTTCCAGTAGCGGGCGCCGTAGCGGCCGGCAAGCACGTCGACCGTGGCAAACCCGGCGTTGTGGCGTGTGTGCTCGTACTCGGCCCCGGGGTTGCCGAGGCCCACTACGACGCGGACGTCCTTAGGTGCGGGGGCTGCCATACGATCTAGGCCTCCTCGGGGCATGCTGCCCCATCTGCCTGCGGTTCGTTTGTTGTTGCTGCCTTGTGCGGACGCGCGTTGAGCTTGTTGCGGGCGGCGATGACGCCCTCGTCCAGGCAGAGCTCGACCGCGTCGGCAGCTTCGCGGGCGGTCTCGGCGAACTTGTCGGCAGCCTCGCCCTCCAGCTCGAGCAGCACGAAGGTCGCCGCGTCCATGCCCTCGGGCGGCCTGCCCTGTCCAAAGCGGATGCGTGAGAAGTCGCGGCTGTCCAGATTGTCGATGATGGAGCGCAGCCCGTTGTGGCCGCCATGCCCGCCGGCAAACTTGACGCGCACGTCGCCCGCGGGGATGTCCAGGTCGTCGTGGATGACGAGGACCTCCTCGGGCACGCACCCATACAGCTCAGCCAGCGCGGAGACCGG
>CAMPCT010000231.1 GCA_946647055.1 uncultured Atopobium sp.
CGGGCATGATGGGCCGCATGGGCAAGGCCCTCGTCGAGCTCGCGCAGCCCGGCGAGACCGCCGCCGACGCATACCAGCGCGTCCTCGGCGAGATGGAGGGCTACATCGAGACGGGCGACGAGGCCGCCGCCATGGACCTCGCCTCGTCGCTGTTCGGCACCAAGGGCGCCGCGCAGTTCGTCGGCGCCGTCCAGTCCGGCGCCCTCTCCATGGGCGAGCTCACCGACGCGGCGCTCGGCGCCGGCGACGGCATCATGGGCACGTTCGAGGCCACCGCCGACTGGCCCGAGCGCTGGGAGCAGATCCAGAACAAGGCCAAGGAGGCGCTCGAGCCGTTGGGCGGCGCCCTCATGCAGGGCGTGAGCGACGCGCTCACCAAGGTCAGCGACGCCATGGACGAGATAGACCCGGCCGTCCTCGAGGACGTCGGGACGGCGCTGGGCGAGGGCCTCAACGTGGCCGTCGAGGTGCTCGGCGGGGCGTTGCAGGTCGTCCTCGAGCACAAGGACGACATCGCCGCGTTCTTCGACGCCCTGTCGACGGGCGCGCAGGGCGCGTGGAGCGTCATCGAGCCGTTCGCCACGTTCCTCGGCGACGTATTCGCGGGCTACACCATCCCCATGGTGGAGGCGGCGCTCGACCTGCTCGGCGGCGACTTCGAGGGCGCGGCCGAGAACGCCCGCACCGCGTTCGACAACATGCGAACGGCCATCACGTCGCGCGTCGAGGCCATCAAGTCGTTCGTCGCCGACAATTTCGCCGCCATCAAGACGGCCATCACCCAGCCCATCGAGAACGCCCGCGCGGCCGTGAAGAACGGCCTCGACCGCATCAGGTCGCTGTTCTCGGGCCTAAAGCTATCCCTGCCGCACATCAAGGTCCCGCACTTCCGCATCAGCGGCGGCGAGCCGCCGTGGGGCATCATGGGCAAGGGCACCCGGCCCAGCGTCAGCATCGACTGGTACGCCCAGGGCGGCATCGTCGACGACGTCACCCTCATCGGCGCCGGCGAGCGCGGCCCCGAGCTCGTGTGGCCGCAGTACGAGCCGTACCTCAGCAAGTACGCCGACGCCATCGCGGCCAACATGCCCGACCACGGCGAGGCCAGCGTCACCAACAACATCACCAACAACGTCTACGAGCGCGAGGACGCCTATGTCGCGGCCACCATCTTCACGCGCTCAATCATGGCAGGGGCAGGTGCTTAATGGGCAAGCTGACCATCACCATCGCGGTCGCCGGCCGCAGCCTTACCGTCAACCAGGTCGACCGAGGCGCCGGCCTGTTCGCCGAGAGCCTTAAGGGATGGTACGGCACGCCAAAGGCGAAGGTCGAGGTCACGGAGAGGGCCTCGGGCGATGGCGCTCACTCCGTGCCAGACGAGGCTGTGCTCTACGCCTCCCGCGTGGTCACCATCGGCCTCGCAGCCTACGGCAGCGGCAGGCCGGACGTCGTCGACAGCATGGACGCGCTCGGCATCATGGCGCACCGCATCGTCGAGGTCACAGTCGAGGATGGCGGCGAGGTCACGACCGCCTACGGCTACCTGTCGAGCGAGTTCGACGATGAGCCAAGCGTCGACCTCCACCGCGGCACCGTCACCATCGTCTGTCCCGACCCGCGTAGGTACGGCACCGAGCGCGTGGCCTCCATCGTCCCGACCGGGGACGCCGGGGGCGGGCTGCTCTACGACGATGGTGCGGGCTACCTGCTGCTCCCCGTCCAGTTCGCCGGGGACGCCCCCGAGGGCAACTCCGCGACCCTCGAGAACATGGGAACGTCGACCGCATACCCCACCATCACCGTCGAGGGTTCGTTCCCCGCAGGCGTCACGATCACGCACGCGGGCGGCGAGCTGGCGTACCCCGCGCCCATCGGGCCGGGCGCGCCGCTCGTGCTCGACTCGCTCACCCGCACGGCCAGCGTGCTGGGCGTGGACGTCACCCGCGCGCTCACGCGCCGCGACTTCCCCGTGGTGGAGCCGGGCGGCACCGTCACCATCTCCGCCCTCGCCGAGGGCACAGGAACCGTCACCGCCACCGTGCGGGACACCTACGTATAGGAGGCATCATGAGCGTCGCATTCGGGGTCCAGAACCAGGGGGACGTAGGCACCACCGCCTCCGACCTCCGCCACATCGTGGCGTCGAGGTGGGGCAGCACGGGCGTGGTGGCGGGCCTCTCCGTCACCGGCTCGGGGTTGGCCTACAACGTGGCCGCAGGTATGGCCATCTGCTCAAAGGGTGCCTCGGACGGCATGACCGAGGCGTGGTGGCCGGGAGGCGCCACCGCCGACGTCTCGGCGAACTCGTCCAGCAACCCGCGCATCGACGCCGTGTGGGTCACCTCGCACGACGCCACTCAGGGCGACGCAGACAACCTCGTGGCCGTGGGCGTCACGCAAGGCACCCCCGCCGCATCGCCCGCCGTGCCGACCATCCCGACCTACGCCACGCTCGTGGCCGCCATGCTCGTGCCCGCGGGGGCCACGTCCACGTCGGCGGCGAGCGTGAGCGCGTCGGGCGCTCAGGCCGTGCCCTACGGCGCGTCCCTCGGCATCCTCGTGGACCAGGTCGACACCACCAACACCTCCACGGCCATCCCGAGCGGCTACCGCACCTACGCCGCCGGGACCTTCACGCTGCCCACGGCCCGCTACGTCGACATAAAGCGCGTCTTCACGCTGGCGAGCATGACCAGCGCCGACGCATCGGTGTACACCCGCGTCCTCGTGGACGGCTCGCAGGTCTCGCAGGGCGAGGTCCGCTGCTACGGCTCGCCCGCCCTCGCGACCTCGCAGTATATGGAGAACACAATCCGCCTCGAGGCGGGCACCCACACCGTTCAGGCTCAGATGCAGGCGGGCGTGAACACCGCCCGCAAGTTCTGGTCATCTGGCGGCTGGGCCGGGCAGACCCTACAGGTGGTCGACGCGGGGGTGGCCTAGCCATGTGGCGGTGCTACCTCGGGGACACCATCTCGGGGGCCATCGGCGAGCCTATAGACGTGCCCTCCATGTCGTGGTCCGTCTCCATCTCCGACTGCTCCATGTCCACGACCCGCGACAAGGGCGTGGGCGGCTGGGAGGCCGGGGGGCTGGACCTGCCATGGAGCGCCGTGCCCGGCGAGGGCCGCGCCGCCAAGCAGCGCGCGATCGCGACCTACCGCCGGTGCCTCTTCCTGTTCTGGGAGGACGCGCTGGGCAGGGTCCCGGTCGTGGCGGGGGCCATCGGCCCGAGGGTCGACTCATGGCTCGACACGTCCTTCGAGCTGGTGTCCATGATGAACCTCCTCGGCCAGCGCATCGTCTGCCCCGAGGGCGCATTCGGCAACGGCAGCCCAGCCGGCACCACGACCGCCGACCTCGAGTACCGCAACCTGTCGCTCCGAGCCATCGCCTCGGCCATCGGCGAGGTGGCCACGGGCGCCAAGCCGGGCGGCGAGCTGCCAATCGACTGGCAGTACGTGGGCGAGGCGGGGGGCCACCAGCGCACCTACTTCGGCCACAACGCCTCGAACAACTCGTTCGCCAAGCTGCTCGACGCCATCACGAACGTGCAGGGCGGCCCGGACGCGCAGCTCCGTCCCTACGTCACCGAGGACGGCCTGCACGTGCGGCACCGCCTCGAGATGGGCACCGACGCCCACCCCGCGCTCGACCAGACCGGGCTCGTGCAGACGCTCACCTGCTTCCCGGGCGGCGGCACCATCGAGGGCGTCAAGGTCGCCCACACCGCCCCCGTCATGCGCGTCTACGGCTCCGGCGCAGGCTCCGACAAGGCGCAGCTCGGCTACCTCGCCGAGGACCGCACGCTCGT
>CAMPCT010000232.1 GCA_946647055.1 uncultured Atopobium sp.
CTGCTGCTCGTCCTGGGGCGTCTGCTCGACGGGCTTGGACGGGTCGACCGTCAGGTCGGGTGACACCTTCGCCATGGGACCAAGCACGTCCTCGAGGGCGTTGCGTGCCGCCATGTCGGCCATGGTCGAGACGCCCGTCTCGCCAGACTCGGCCTGCTTGGCCTCGTACTCGTCGAAGGTCATGGCATAGCCGCCCGCCGCGACGAACTCGCGCGCGATGGCGTTGTTGATGAGGTCGACGTAGGCGACCGCACCGTCGGGGGTGAGGTGCGTGTAGTCGCCCCAGAGCCAGGCCTTGATGTTCTCGTCGGTGTTGACGGCGGAGTACCAGTCGATGATGTGGACGTTCTCGTGACGGTCGGCACAGGCGGCGAGCAGGTCGTTGGTGGGGCGGACGTCGAAGTCGTGCGTGTAGGCGTTGACGATGAAGACCGTGCGGTCGCCACAGGCTGCGATGAGCTCCTCGACCTCGCTCTCGACGGCAGGGAGGTTGGAGAAGGTCGTGAGCACCACCACGTTGCCCGCGACGCCGCGCTCGACGTAGTCCTGCAGCACCAGCAGCGACTGCGAGGGGGCGCGCCCGATGTAGCTGTCGAGCAGGCACGTGGGGCAGGTCCTGCGCACGTAGTCGGCGGCATCACCGATGACCGAGTCGCCGATGATGACCGGGTCGTAGACGCCCTGGCGGATCGCCGCGGACGACTCGCGCAGGACGATCTGGCCAGAGGGTATGGTCGAGGGGTCCTGGGGCTGCTCGTCGCCGGTGGCGAGGCCCTCGTCGAGGCCCTCGAGCTCCATGGCGTGGTCGGCAGCCTCGCCCGTGCTCGAGATGGCGTCCTCGGGGACGACGGTCTCGTCGGGGACGACCACGAGACCAATGGCCGAGACGGCGAGCATGACCGCGAACCCGCCCGCGACGATGCGCGCGACGAGCACCTCGGCGCCGTCGTAGTCGCGAGAGCCCAGGAGTCCCCGCAGGACGTCGCCCGGGCCACCCATCTCGGCGAGCACGGCGAGCAGCCTCTCGGCACCGAAGGCGAGGGCGCAGGAGAGCGCGACGGCCAGGACCTTGACCCAGATGGGCGAGGTGAACGCCTGGGCCCCCATGAGGATGATGAGGGGATAGTGCCAGAGGTAGATGCCATAGGAGTGACGTCCCACCCAGGCGAGCGGCGGCAGGGCGAAGAGCCGGGCGAGAAGCCCGTCGGGGACGAGAAGGGCCGCGATGAGGACGACGGTGAGCAGCGACGCGAGCAGCATGCCACCGTAGTAGAGGAAGGCGGACTGTGCGGGGAGAAGCACCATCATGGCGACGAGCGCCAAGAGGGCGACGACGCCCGCGAGGTCGTGGCGGCGCGAGGGCGAGGGCAGGGGCCACTCGGGCCACTCCCCCATGGGCCACGCAAGGGCCAGCCAGGAGCCCAGGAGCAGCGAGAACGCACGGGTGTCGGGGCCATAGTAGACGCGGCTGGGATCCTCGCCCGGACGGTAGAGCACTGCCATGGCGATGGCCGAGGCGAGCGCGAGCACCAGGGTGAAGATGCGCTGCAGCTGGCCGGTACGGCCGTCGCGGTCGAGCAGGAACACGAGCACGATGGGCCAGACGACGCAGAACTGCGCGTCGACGCCCAGGTACCACAGGTGGGTGGCGGGCGACGGTGCACCAAGCGCGTCGAAGTAGGACATGTCGCGCAGGATGTAGCTCAGGTTCTCGAAGAGCCCCAGCGCGGGCAGGAGGTCGGGGCGCAGCTTGGTGAGCAGCACGTGGTTGAGGACGACGCAGAGCACCACCACGACGAGCAGCATGAGCGCCATAGGCGGCCAGATGCGCTTGAGGCGACGGAGCCAGAAGTTGCCGATCAGCTCGTGGGCGGGAGAGCCCTCGCCCTTGCGGCGCGCCACGGTGGAGGTGACGACATAGCCCGTCAGCACGAAGAACATGACGACGCCCAGATGGCCGGAGGGAAGCCAGGCCACCTGGAGGTGGTAGAGGACGATGGAGAGGATCGCCAGGACCCTCAGACCGTCAAGCTGGTCCATGCGCGTGCGCGACGCGCCATGCGGCGCGGGCGCCGATGTCCTCCGGATGCGTGCCATGTGTACCTCGTGAGAGCCGTTGTCCTCGATACTCAGATGATTATAGGTCTGACGTGAGCGAAAAGGGAGTGTCCCCGTCCTTACGTCACTCGTCCTCGGGACGACCACGAAGGCGCTTGGTCCGGGAGCGGAGGCGCTTCTCGGCAAGGCGCCGCTCGACGGACGAGCGCGTGGGCCTGGTCTCGACGCGGGCCTTGGGCGGGACCGAGCGGCGGAGCAGCTCCTCCCGGATCTTGCGCAGGCAGAGCTGGCGGTTGCGGTACTGGCTGCGCGACTCCCTGCTCACCATGACGATGCCCGTGGGAAGGTGTCGCATGCGCACGGCAGAGTCGGCGGTGTTGACGCCCTGGCCACCCGGTCCCGAGGCATGGAAGGCCTCGGCCTCGCACTGTGCCGCAAGCTCGTCGAGCGGCAGCCGCGCGAGACGCGCGTAGTCGCGGTATGTCATCCCCTTGCTCTCCATGCATGCAAAGGGCGCCCCCTTGGTTCCAAAGGGACGCCCCCCCTTCCTCACTCGTGCCTCCGTGCGCTACTCCTCCTCGACGACCTCCGCGTCAGGGGCGTTCTTGCGCACGCTCTCGATGCCGTTCTGGCAGCTCGACTTGCGCGTGTAGCCCTCGCTCGCAAGGATGGCCTGGCCGTTGCGGGCCTTGAGGCGGAAGCGGAACTCGCCGGCCTTGTCGAGGTAGATCTCGAACTTGGGATGGGCGACCGCCTCGAAGTCCTCGGCGGTCTGGTCCTCGATGTTGGCGGCGGGGGCGCACTTGCGCACGCTCGCGATGCCCTTGTTGCAGGACGACCTCGACTTGTACGTCTGGGACGTGCCCACGACCTGGCCGTTGCCGGCGATGAGGTTGAAGCGACATCCCTTCTCGGTGGTGCGGACGCTGAACTTGGCCATGGGTACCTCCCTTGACGTTTCTGTCGTTGACCCGATGGTATGCCCAAAGCCAATCCCATTTTGGCATGAGCGCACGTGATGGCCGCAAACGTCGGTGAAAGGCCCCGTCTTGGCCGCGATTGCCGCGCTAGACCTGGTCGACGACGAGCGAGCCCGAGCCCGGCGAGACCACGACACGGTCCACGACGCGCCCGTAGCTGTCAAAGAAGACGAGGTCCACACGACCGTCGACGTACTCCACGTCGATGTTGCCCTCCCAGCGGCCGATCTCCTCGCCCGTGGCCGAGTAGAGCGTCACCACGCGGTCGACGCCGTGGCCATACTCCGCCTGCCAGCGCGAGACCGTGCGCGAGCACGACGAGCTGTTCACCGTGAACCACACGAGCGCACCGACAATCAGCAGCACGATGATGCCGATCCCGATGCCGATCCTCCTTGCGACCTTCGTTCCGTCCATGGGTCCTCCCTTCCCCGGCATGCCGCGCCGGGACGAGTTGCATGCGTCTTCTATACCCATTTGCGAAGGTGTTTGTACCGAACGCAGTTGGGTATCATGGGATGGACGGCGCGCGTGGGCGTGCCCCGGAAGAGGAGTAGCAATGGAAGTCTTCGTCGTCGTTCTCATCGTCCTGTTCTTCTTCGTGTTCCCGGCGATCGGGCGCGCGGTCGGGGGCGCCTCCAGGCGTCGCGGCCCGCACGGCGAGCTCATCGGCCACGGAACGTTCAGGAACGCCTACGCCGGCATCATCTACGTCATCCAGCAGCAGCACGTGGGCGTCATCGAGCGCATGGGCAAGTTCCACCAGATCGT
>CAMPCT010000233.1 GCA_946647055.1 uncultured Atopobium sp.
GAACGACCAGGAGACCAACCGTACCGCCCACATCATGACCTGGGCAACCGAGCAGGCCATCCGTGAGTGCTACCTGCGTCCGTTCGAGTACTGCGTCAAGGCCGACCCCATCGAGATGAAGTACATCTCCGATGACCAGGGCACCGTCTCCACCAAGGAGATGCCGTCCTGCACCGCCGTCATGAGCTCCTTCAACTTCATCGGCACCGAGTGGGCCGGCGGACGCGAGTCCCTCATGACCGGCGTCCTGCGTGACGAGTGGGGCTTCCAGGGCTTCGCCATCACCGACTTCAACCTGTATGACTACATGAGCAAGAACCAGGGCTTCTACGCTGGTACCGACCACATGCTCACCATGTCGGCCATCTCCGCGCCCATCGCGGACACCACCAGCGCCCCGGCTGTTGCCGCCATGCGCAACTCGATCAAGAACATCTGCTACACCGTCGTCAACTCCAACGCCATGAACGGCGTCGCCCCGGGCACCGTGATCACCTATGGTCTCGCCCCGTGGCAGAAGGCGCTCTACGGCGCCTCCGCGGCCATCGTCGCGCTCTGCGCCCTTGGCTTCTTCAAGTGGGCCAAGTCCGGCAAGAAGGACTAGTCCCTCGGCTTTACCGGCTGGCGGGCCCTCTTCCCCGGCCCGCCAGCCCCTCTCGGCTGGACAAAGGTACCTGTTACCTTTGTCCAGCGTAGGCTTGAATGCTCCGCCAAATGTGACAGCAGGCATACCGACCATGTCAAATGGGCATTTCTGCGGAAACATGCGGCGTACCATAATCAAAGATGGACCGGAATCACTCGAGAAGGGAACCACATGGCTTACGAGGACATTATCTCCCGCATGACCCTCGAGGAGAAGTGTGCGTTGCTCCAGGGCGCCACCGCCTTCGGGGCACGCCCCAACCCCAGCAAGGGCATTCCCGAGCTGCACTTCTCGGATGGTCCCCACGGCCTGCGCGTGCAGGGTGAGGGTGCCAACCACCTGGGCATCGGCGGCTCCCTTCCCGCGACCTGCTTCCCCACGGCGGTGACCATCTCCAACACCTGGGAGCCCGAGCTCGCCGAGGAGATCGGCGTCGCCCTGGCCGAGGAGTCCGCGTCGATGAACAACAACGTCGTGCTGGGCCCCGGCCTCTGCATCAAGCGCGACCCGCTGTGCGGCCGCAACTTCGAGTACATCTCCGAGGACCCGTACCTCTCCGGCAAGATGGCCTGCGGCTACGTGCGCGGCATCCAGAACAAGGGCCTCTCGGCCTGCCCCAAGCACTACGCGTGCAACCAGCAGGAGACCAACCGCCAGGCGTCCGACTCCATCGTCGACGAGCGCACCCTGCGCGAGATCTACCTCACGGGCTTCGAGATCACGGTCAAGGAGTCCGACCCCAAGAACCTCATGACCAGCTACAACCTCATCAACGGCGTCTACGCCAACGAGAACGAGCACACCCTCAAGGAGATCCTCTTTGGTGAGTTCGGCTTCAACGGCGCCGTCGTCACCGACTGGGGTGGCTCCAACGACCACGCTGCAGGTGTCAAGGCCGGCTCGGCCTTCGAGATGCCCGCGCCCGGCATGAACTCCGTCCGCGAGCTCATGGCCGACATCGCCGCCGGCAAGTGCTCCGAGGCCGACGTCGACGCCCGCTGCGAGGAGGCGCTCAGGCTCATCTTCGAGACCGACGCCGCCAAGAAGCTCTATCCCGGCGAGTTCGACCTCGAGGCGCACCATGCACTGGCCCAGAGGGCCGCTGCCAAGGGCGTCGTCCTGCTCAAGAACGACGAGGTCGACGGCACCGCGCGCCTGCCGCTGGCCGCCGGCACCAAGGTCGCCCTCATTGGCGACTTCGCCGAGACGCCGCGCTACCAGGGCGCCGGCTCGTCGCTGGTCAACTCCACCAAGGTTGACACGCTGCTCGAGGTCGTCAAGGCCGAGGGCGGTCTCGAGCTGGTGGGCTACGAGCAGGGCTTCGACCGCAATGGTGGCACCGACGATGCCAAGGCCGCCGCGGCCGTCGAGCTGGCTCGCAAGGCCGACGTGGTCATCATGTGCATGGGCCTGGGCGAGGTCCACGAGTCCGAGGGCGCCGAGCGCATGCGCATGACCCTCGAGGCCAACCAGACCCAGCTCCTCTCCAAGGTGCAGAACGTCAACCCCAACGTCGTGGTGCTGCTGTTCTGCGGCTCCTCCATCGAGACCGACTGGGCAAACGACGCCCAGGCCGTCGTGTACTGCGCGCTGGGCGGCCAGGGTGGCGCCAAGGGTGCCTACGACGTCATCACCGGCGCCTACAACCCCTCCGGCAAGCTCGCCGAGACCTGGCCCGTCAGCTACCAGGACGTCCCCACGGCCGGCAAGTTCCCCAGCCAGGAGCGCACCTCCGAGTACCGCGAGGGCCTGTTCTTTGGCTACCGCTACTTCGACACCGTCGGCGAGCGCGTCGCCTTCCCGTTTGGCTATGGCCTGTCCTACACCACCTTCGAGTACTCCGACATCGAGGCCACGCCCGAGGCCGTGAGCTTCACCGTGACCAACACCGGCGCCGTGGCCGGCGAGGAGATCTCGCAGCTCTACGTGGCCAAGCCGGTCCACGAGGTCTTCCGCCCCGAGCAGGAGCTCAAGGGCTTCGCCAAGACCTACCTCGAGCCCGGCGAGTCCAAGCGCGTCGTCATCGCGCTGGACGACAAGGCCTTCCGCTACTTCAACGTCAAGACCAACAAGTGGGAGGTCGAGGGCGGCACCTACCAGATCCGCATCGGCGCGTCCTCGCGTGACATCCGCCTTGCCGCCGACGTCGAGGTCGCCGGCACCGGCGCCCCCAACCCCTACGAGGGCCTCGACCTCTCCTGCTACGAGACCGGCCAGGTCAAGGACGTGCCCGACACGCAGTTCGCGGCGCTGCTGGGCCACGCCATTCCCAGCCCCAAGGTCGAGATCAACCGCTCCATCACCTTCCGCGACCTCAACAAGAGCCGCTCGCCACTGCTCTGGCTGGTCTCCACCATCCTCACGAGCATCGTGAACAAGGGCTATGCCACCGGCAAGCCCAACCTCAACGCGCTGTTCATCTACAACATGCCGCTGCGCGCGCTCGCCAAGAACGCCGGCGAGTTCATCTCGATGGGCCTCGTCGACGCCATCGTGCGCGAGGCCAAGGGCTGGGGTCTGGCGGGCATCGTCCCGTTCCTGCTCATCGGCATCCTCGCCCACAAGTGGGGCCTGGCCGTCCTGGTCTGGCTGCTCTGGTTCCTGGCGCCGCTCCTGTTCGAGTTCGTCAAGAGCATGGTCCTCAACAACCAGCTCGCCTCGAAGCTCAAGACGCTCGAGGGTACCAAGTAACCGAGACCGCCCCAAGAAAGGACACACGAAATGAGCTTCATGAACGACTTCGCTGAGAAGCACCCCAAGGCGGCGCAGTGGATCCGTGAGGGCGGCCTATTCCTCATCTTCTCCTACGTGGTCACCTTCCTCAAGTGGGCGCTGCTCACCTTCCTGCCCGCCTTCTTCCAGGGCATGGTCGGCGCCGCCGAGTGGGGCTGGCCCGCGATTGGCGTCGAGATCGCCGGCGTGCCCCTCGTGCTCAACGTCATCGGCAACAGCGCTGCCGACGGTGGCCTTGCCTTCACGCTGGCCAACTTCACCGCGATCATCCTTGGCGAGGTCATCAACTTCCCGCTGCAGCGCAACATCACGTTCCGTAGCCATGGCCCCGTGTTCCCGCAGATTCTCTGCCACTTTGCAGGCGCCCTGGCGGTGTTCTTCGTCATGAACCTGTTCACCTGCGTCTGGAATCCCGTCACCGCGG
>CAMPCT010000234.1 GCA_946647055.1 uncultured Atopobium sp.
CCCTCGCCCGGCATGATGCGGCGGGCGTCGAAGACCGACGGCACGCGGCTCACGGCGGCGAGCAAGGGATCGAGCAGCGACGCGTCCGAGATGGCGACGAGGTAGCGGAAGCGCGCGATGCCGGACTGGGTGTTGACCTGCGTGGACGACGAGAGGATGTTGGCCCCGCTGTCCGAGATGGCGATCGTGACGTCCTTGAGCAGGCCCAGACGGTCGGACGCCTCGATGACGATCTCGACCTGGAACTCGGTGGCGCCGGAGGTGTCCCACTCGACGTCGATCATGCGGCCGGGGTCGCTCATGAGGCCCTTGACGTTGGGGCAGGTCGAGCGGTGCACCGAGACGCCCTTGCCGCGCGTGACGAAGCCCACGATGTCGTCGCCCGCCACGGGGTTGCAGCAGCGTGCCAGGTGGACGAGGAGGTCGGGGTCGCCCTTGGCGATGACGCCGCAGTTGCTGCGCCGCTTGCGGCTGTTCTTGCTCGCCTGGCGCTGGCGCTCCTCGATGGCACGCAGACGCGCCTCCTCCTCGGCGGCACGCTGGGCGGCGACGCGCTCGGGATCCTCCTCGATGAGGATCGCCTCGACCTTGTTGGCCACCTGGCGCACGGTGACCTTGCCGTTCGCGAGGGCGGCGAACATGTCGTCGGCGGAGTGGTAGTCGAGCATGCCGCAGACCTTGTTGATGGCCTTGGTGGTGCGCACCGTCGAGATGCCGTAGCCGCGTTTGCGCAGCTCACGGCCAAGGTCGGAGCGACCCTGCTCGGCGTCGTCGGACTTCGTGGCGTTGGCGAAGTACTTGCGGATCTTCGAGCGCGCCGAGGCGGTCTTGACGATGTTGAGCCAGTCGCGCGAGGGCTTGGAGCCCTTGTTGGTGAGGACCTCGACGCGGTCACCCGTCTCGAGGGTGCTCGTGAGGGGCACGACCGACCCGTTGACCTTGGCGCCCACGCAGTGGTTGCCCACCTCGGTGTGGACCGCGTAGGCAAAGTCGAGGGGCGTGGAGCCGGCGCGCAGCGAGAGGACCTCGCCCTTGGGCGTGAAGACGAAGATCTCGTCCTCGTAGAGGTCGACGCGCAGGTTGGTGAGGAACTCCTCGGGGTCGACGATGGCGTCCTCGGTCGTCCAGTCGAGGCTCTTCCTGATGCGCGAGATCTGCGAGTCGATGGACTTGTCCTGCAGGGACATGGCGCCCTTGGAGTTGCCGGAGCGCTTGTAGAGCCAGTGGGCGGCGATACCGAACTCCGCCTGCTCGTGCATCTGGTAGGTGCGGATCTGGATCTCGATGGGTCGGGCGTCGGGCCCCACGACCGTGGTGTGCAGCGACTGGTAGCCGTTGGCCTTGGGCGTGGCGACGTAGTCCTTGAAGCGCCCGGGCATGGGGTGCCAGAGCGTGTGCACGGCACCCAGGACCGAGTAGCAGTCGGGCAGCGTCTGCGTGATCACGCGCAGGGCGATGAGGTCGTAGATGTCGGTGAACTCCTTGTCCTTGCGCGTCATCTTCTGGTAGATGGACCAGAAGTGCTTGGGCCGGCCGGTGATCTGGTAGCCCATGAGGTGCTCGCGCTTGAGCTCGTCGTCGAGGACCTTGATGGCCGCGTCCTTGTCGCGCTCGCGCTGCTCGCGGGAGTCCTGGACCATGCGCGCGACGCGCTCGTACTCCTCGGGCTCGAGGTAGAAGAAGGCGAGGTCCTCGAGCTCCCACTTGATGGAGGAGATGCCCAGGCGGTCGGCGAGCGGGGCGTAGACGTCCATGGTCTCGCGCGCCTTGAACTGGCGGCGGTCGGGCGGCAGCGCTGCAAGGGTGCGCATGTTGTGCAGGCGGTCGGCGAGCTTGATGATGACCACGCGGATGTCGTGGGACATGGCGAGGAACATCTTGCGCAGGTTGAGGGCCTGCTTGGCGTCGGTGGAGTCGACGTCGATCGAGGTGAGCTTGGTGACGCCGTCGACGAGCTCGGCCACCTGCGCGCCAAAGCGGGCCTCGAGGTCCTCGAGCGTGGCGGGGGTGTCCTCGACCGTGTCGTGCAGGAGCGCCGCGCAGATGACGTCCTCGTCCATCTGGAGGTCGCTGGCCAGGATGAGCGCCACCTCGACCGGGTGGTTGATGTAGGGCTCCCCCGAGCGACGGCGCTGGTCGCGGTGGGACTCGGCGGCAAAGGAGTACGCGTCGGCGATCTTGGCCATCTCCGCGGGCCCCAGGTAGCGCTCGCAGGTGCGCTCGAGCTCGGGATAGGTGTCCGCCTCGGGGACCTCCTGGTACGGGGCGGCCGCATTGGCCTCCGCAAGGTACTCGTTCTTCTTCCTCTTTGCCCGGTTGTTCCGGGAAGCGTCGTCCGCCATGGCTAGCACACCCCCTCGTCACCGACCACCCTGCCGAACGTGGGCATGATGGGCCGGTTCACACGTGCGAGCATCTCGTCGGGGGTGGCGGTGAGGGCCCACTCCCTGAACTCGAAGAACTCGTCGCGAGACTTCAAACCCTCAAGGTAGCGTATCGAGCGCTCGAGTTCCATGCGCTCGGGGGACGCGACCATGTGAATGCGACGTGCCGTTCCGTAACCGGTCGTGGTGAGGAAGCCCAGCTCCCGGAAGACGGAGACGCCGCAGGAGACCGAGCGCTCGTCGAGGCCGGAATGCGGCGCGAGGGCGATCGCGCGCTCGGCGATCTCGGCGTTGGGACACGAGAAGTCCTGCTCGCCGGCCTCGACCGCCGCCTGCGCGAGCGAGCGTAGCGCACGGTAGAGGGCGATGAGCGCGTTCCTGTCGGGCGCCGACGAGCTGATGATGCGCTCGTTGATGCGGGCGTCGCGCGACCCAAAGAGCAGGTGCACGACGGAGTTTGCCCCGTCGCGGCCGGCGCGGCCGCTCATCTGGTTGAACTCCACCTGGCCGAAGGGCATGTGGTAGAGCACGACGTTGCGGATGTCGGGCAGGTTGACGCCCTCGCCGAAGGCGCTCGTCGAGACGATGCAGGTGAGCTCGCCCGTCCTGAACGCCTCCTCCACCGCCGCACGCTCCGAGCGGTTGAGCCCCGCGTTGTAGAAGGCGATGCGACGCCCCAGGTCGGGAATCGACTTGCGCAGTGTCCGCGCGATGGAGACCGACTGGTCGCGCGAGTTGACGTAGACCACGCACTTGTCGCCGCTGGCCACGATGCTCATGAGGGCGGCATCGCGGTCGCGCAGCTCGCGGCAGTCGCGAACGCTCAGGTTCTCGCGGACCGAGCGGTCGAGGACCACGTCAGCATGGTCGATGCCCATGAGGCGGCAGATCTCCTCGGCGACCGGTGTCGCCGCGGTGGCGGTCACGGCAAGCGCCGTGGGGCGTCCCAGGGCATCGAGGACCTCGGGGAGGCTGCCATAGGCGCTGCGGTTGCCACCCGCCGAGAGGCCGGCGTGGTGCGCCTCGTCGACGACCACGAAGCCCACCCTGCCCGTCTCGGCAAAACGCTGCACGTGGATGGCGAGGAACTCGGGGGTGGTGAGGAGCACGTCGACGTCCCCGCGCGCGACGGCGCCAAACGTCGCCGTGCGCTCGTCGAGGGGGGTCTCGCCCGTGAGCACGCGCACGTGCATGCCCATGCGCGAGAAGGCCTCCTCGAGGTGGAACGACTGGTCTGCCACGAGGGCGCGCAGCGGGTAGACGAAGACGCTCGCACGTCCGCGGAGGATGGCCTCGCGCGCGGCGTGGATGTGGAAGATGAGCGACTTGCCCCTGCCCGTCGCCATGACGCAGAGCGTCGAGCGACCGGCCTCGAGGTTGGCAAGGGCCGCCGCCTGGGCGGGCAGCAGCGCATGGTC
>CAMPCT010000235.1 GCA_946647055.1 uncultured Atopobium sp.
GAACGCGGGGTGTCCTCGTTGAGGGCCTCGACAGCGTCCATGTCCTTGGGCATGGGGTGGCTGAGCAGGCCGGAGGGCTCCACGGCGCCGGTGATGACGTTGGCGTACGCGAAGTCTGCCACGCCGCCGAAGCCGAGCAGGATGGCGTCGGCATAGGGCTCGATCTCGCCGAAGCACATCGGGCGGTCGGCGTCGACGCACAGGATGAGCTTGGCGCCCTCGGGCAGGGACTCCTTGAGCGCGATGACCGCGTCAAGCGTGGACTCGTTGGTGGCGAAGGTCTCCTCGCCAAAGTAGGAGCGGTTCTCGTAGACGCCGTTCTCGTCCTCGGGGTTCAGCGACTCCTTGCGGACGTTGGGGCCGTCGGCCTTGTACGGACGGTACTGGAGGCTGATGGGCTTCCAGTAGGGGCCGGGCTCCGGCTCGGTGCCCATGATGATGGACATGAAGCTCGGGCCGCCCTGGACGCCCTGGTAGGCGTCGGCGGGGTTGTTGACCTTGATGACGGCGTACTTGACGTCGGCCATGTCGGCCAGCTTGGTGATGTCGGCCTCGGCGGGCGTGGGGTTGCCCTGCTCGTCGGCCTCGCCGGAGGGCTCGCCGACCTCGTCGGTCACGACGTTCTCGCCAAAGAGCTCGAGCGGCATGGTCGGGACGATCATGGCCGGGCTGGAGCCGAAGAAGCTCTGGACCGCGGGCTTGTACTGCTGCGGGACGTAGACCTTGCCGTCAAGGCCGGCCTCGGAGATGACGCCGTCGTTCTTGAGCATGATGATCGACTTGTTGGCGGCATCGGTGCCAAAGGCAGCGGCGGCCTCGGACTCGAGGATCTCCTTGGCGGCGCTACGGTCGCTGTAGGGGTTGTCGAACAGCTGGACCTTGTTCATGAACTTGAAGATGTGGCGCGCGTGCTCCTGGTACTGGGCCAGGGCCTCCTCCTCGCCAAGCTCGCCGACGAGGGTCTCCCACGCGGTGGCGCCGTTCTCGAGCTCGAAGGAGCCACCGTGCTGGTCGATGCCGGCGGCGTACATCTTGTGGAGGCGCTGGGCGCCGTCGAGGTTGGAGACGCCGTGGCCGGTGCCGGACGAGATCATCCAGTCGGTGGTCAGCATGCCGTCCCAGCCGGTGTTGCGCAGGCCGGAGAGCAGGTACTCGGAGAAGCCGGCGCCCACGTGCTCGCCCAGGAGCTCGGGGTCGTTGGGATCATAGGGGATGCCGTAGCAGGGCATGACGGCCGCCATCTCCTCGGTGGAGGAGTTGAGGTGCATGCCGCCGTCCAGGAACGGGACCAGGTGGGCCTTGAACTGGCCGCCCGGGAAGACGTTCCACTTGCCGGAGTCGGAGTGGTCGTCGCGGCCGCCCTCGTTGGAGCCCTCGCCCACGAAGTGCTTCAGCATGACGCCCACGGAGTCCTTGCCCCAGCCGAGGTCCTCGGTGGCCTCGTCGTCGCCCCACGTGGACTGCATGCCGCCGCCGAACTCGGCCGCGAAGTCGCGGTTGAGGGCGGGGTCGTTGCCCACGGAGCCGTTCAGGCGGGTGCCGCGGAGCTGGGTGTAGAGGTCGATCTGCGGGCCGAGCTCGCAGGTGATGCCCATGGCACGCCAGGCGCGGGCCTGCCACATGCCGGCCTTGCGCCAGACGTCCTTGTCGAAGGTGGCGGCCAGGCCCACGGAGCCGGGCACGTTGAAGAGCTGCGCCGGGTCACGGGAGTTGATGTACGGGATGCCGTACGGGGTGGCCTCGGCCGTGGCCTGGACCTGGTTGATCCACTGGACGTCGGACGCGAAGGAGTCCAGGGTGTAGGACAGGCGGGAGACGCCGGAGACGGAGCCCTGCTCGATGAGGTCGAAGGACTCGGTGTCGGTGGACGTCTGGTTGTCGGAGACGCCGCCGTGGAACATCAGCGGGATGATCTCCTCGCCGGTCATCATGGCAGCGAGGGCCGCGGCGCGGTCGTCGCCGGGCTGGCGCCAGTCCTCGTAGAAGTCGAGCTTGCCGTTGCCGTTGAGGTCCTTGAAGGCCAGGCCCTGGACCTGGATGATCTTGGAGGCGTCCATGATGCCCAGCACGGGGGCGTCATCGGGGTTGGTGACCTTGGTCCAGCCGTCGCGGGTCTCCTCGGAGGTCCACAGGGCCTCGACGTCGTCGCCGTCAGGGTCGATGGGATAGGCGGACGCGTCGGGGGCGGAGTAGTCGCCCTCGGCGGGAGCCTCGGCCTCCTCCTCGCCACCCTCCTCGGCGGGCTCCTCGGGTGCGGCCTCGCCGCCGCATGCGGCAAGCATGGCGGCCGCGGTGGCGACGCCTGCGACCTCGAGGAAGTTTCTACGGGTGATCTTAGTGCTCATCGTCTCTCCTTTGTGTCGATGTGCGCGAAATGGATGTAGGCGCGGCCCCCCGACCGCGCCCCAAGAACCCGTTACGGCTTAGCCGTAGAAGTCGAAGTTGATGGTGTCGAAGTCGGCGATGCCAAAGTCGGCGGCGTTGCCGGACATGGTGGCGTTGTCGACGACGGTGAGGGTGATGTCGCCGGAGGAGAGGTGCAGGGTGACCTCGGACTCGGTGCCCTCATAGGTGCCGGAGTCGGTGAGCAGGTCGGCGTGGGCCTCCAGAGGAACGACCTCGACGGTGCCGTCCTCGGCGAAGATGACGTCGAGCATCTGCTCGTTGCCGCCAGCGGTGCCGTAGACGGTCTCGCCGGTGACCTCGACGCTGCCGCGCCACTGGCCCGCGAAGAAGCTGTAGTCGGTCTCGACAGCCTCGCCGGCCTCCTCGGTGGCCTGCTCCTCGGCGGGCGCAGCAGCCTCTCCGCCACCGCCGCCGCACGCGGCGAGGGTCACGGCGAGAGCGGCCGCGCCAAACAGCTTGACGATGTTCATACGCTTCATTTCTTCCCCCTTGTCTTGGTGCCGGACCCTCGTGGTCCGGCTACTCCAATAAGGACCAAACTGGATGCGGGAGGGACAATCCCCCGCACTTTGAATCTAGGGCACCCGAAAGGCACCTGCGGAATTTGTCGTAACCTGTCGCGATTGCGGCGTAGACGGTAACCCGGGCCCGGCGAACGGCGCAGGGTGGGCATGTCGTTCTCGCATGGAGCAGCGCACTTGACCGTTTTCGGTCCCGGGCCGCCCGTGCCGGACAGGTTTTCGGTCCCGGGTGGGGATGCGGGAGACATCCACGTGGCGTTTGCCCAGTTGATTGGCCTCACCGCCTACTCCTCATGGCGACCAGGGACCGAAAAGCCACCGGGGCCGAAGGATCAGGGACCCGAAAAGCCGCGCGCCGCCACGGGGGCGCCCCCGCCCGGGGAGAGAGTCCGGACGGGGGCGCGAAGGGGACACGCCGGTGGCGTCCGTCGGGGGCCGGGCGTCGCGTGGGGTGTCAGGACCGGTGACTACTCGCCAAACTCGACGGGCGTCTCGGGCATGGTGAGCGGAGCGGCACTGTAGGTGGCCACGCGCTCGTCGTCGATCACGCCGGACCAGTTGAGGCCAAAGCAGAAGTCGTAGGCGTTGCCCTCGGAGTCCACGTAGGGCTCCATGTCGCGCGGGACGTCGCAGAGCTGGGCCTCGACGGTGTCCATGTCCTTGGGCATCTGGTACTGGAGCAGGCCGTACGGCTCGCTCTTGCCGGTGATGACGCGCAGGAAGGAATCCATGCCTACCTCGCCCCAGGAGAGGAGGATGGCGTCGGCGTACGGCTCGATCTCGTGGAAGCACATCGGGTGGTTGGCCTCGATGACAAGGATGAGCTTGGCGGTCTCGGGGAGCTTGGACTTGATGTCGATGACCCAGTCGA
>CAMPCT010000236.1 GCA_946647055.1 uncultured Atopobium sp.
GCGACGCGCTGGTGTCCAAGCACGGCTGGCGCAACGAGGGTGTGGGCTTCTACGGCTACAAGGCGTAAAGTGGAGCTTCCTCTCAAAGGGGAGTACCCCTTTCGAAAGGGAGTACCCCCTTCGTCTACATCTGCGGCAGCTTGAACCACGGGCTGGCTGGGTCGCACCCGGGGTTGAGCTCGGGGTCGCCGTTCGCGAAGAACTCTGGCCAGCGAGCGCGCATGCGCTCGGCCTCGCGAATCGTCTGCGCGGCACGCGCCGGGTCGACGGAGTCACGCCCGCGTGTCGCAAACTCTCGGTGCGTCATCTGGGCGAGCGGCGTGTAGGCCACGCGGTGGCCCGTCTCGCGCACGCGCCAGCAGAAGTCGACGTCGTTGTAGGTGATGGCGAGCTCCTCGTCGTAGCCGCCCACCTCGTCGAACAGCGCCTTGCTCACCATCTGCGCCGCCCCGAGCACCGCCGAGTAGTCGCGCGGGCATTCCAAGCTTGCCAGGTAGCCGCCGTGGGTGGCGAGCGTCAGGCCTTGGTTCATGAACCCCAGGCGACCGTCTGCCATGAGGGCGAGGCCGGCTGTCTGCACGATGCCGTCGGGGAAGAGCAGCAGCGGCCCCACCACGCCCACGCCGGGCTGCTGGGCGTGGGCCACGAGCGTGCGGATGAGGCCGTCCGAGAGTGTGACGGTGTCGTTGTTGAGCAGGTAGAGGTAGTCGCCCCGCGCCTCGCGCACGGCGAAGTTGATGATCCTGGAGTAGTTGAAGGGCCCGTCGTAGCGCAGCAGGCGGATGCGCGGGTCGCGGGCGAGCAGCTCGTCGTAGAAGGCAAAGGTCGCGGGGTCGCAGCTGTTGTTCTCGACGAGCAGGACCTCCAGCCTGTCCCACCCCGCCTTCTCGAGCAGCGAGTCCACGCAGGGTCCCAGCAGCTCGGGATGGTCCTTGGTGGGGATGATGACGCTCACCAGCGGCTCGCCCGTCACCTCGTAGGAGACCACGTGGGTCCCCGGGCGCATCCCCGACGCCACGTTCGCGCGCACGCCCGTACGTGCGAAGTGCGCCTGGAGCGAGGCGATGGCGGCGTTGGTGACGTAGGGCTTGGCCTCGTTGGCGTCCCAGTTGATGGACTGCTCGTGCTTGCGCCAGTGGTAGAGGATGCGCGGGACGTGCGCCACGGGTGCCACCTCGCTCATCCGGAGCGTGAGGTCGTAGTCCTGCGCGCCTTCGACGTCCGTCGAATAGGGACCCACCTGGTCCAACACGTCGCGCCGCGCCACGAGCATGTGGATGACGTAGTTGTGCGCGTGGAGGGCGTCGGGGTTGTAGTCGGGCTTGAGGCGCGGGTAGAAGACGCTGTCCAGACCCTCGGTGAAGCTGTCCTCGTCGCAGTAGATGAGCCCTGCCTCGGGCTGGTCGTTGATGGTGCGCACGTACTCGAAGAGGGCGTCGGGCTCAAGCAGGTCGTCCTGGTCGAGCAATGCGACGTAGTCGCCGCGGGATGCCGCGATGCCGGCGTTGGTGTTGCCGACGATGCCGCGGTTCTCCTCGAGCGTGAGCACGTGGATGCGCGGGTCCTGCTGGGAGAACGCCAGGAGCAGCTCGTTGACGAAGGCGTTGTCGGGACTCCCGTTCACCGCGACGAGCTCCCAGTTGGCATAGCTCTGCGCCATGACCGACCCAAGGCACTCACGCAGGTAGGCAAGCGGGGGCTCATAGATGGGGACAACCACGCTGACCAGCGGCTCGTTATCAAAGTGATGAGTGCGCTGGCGGGCCAGCTCGTCCTCGCCCGCGCGCTGGGCGAGGAACCACTCGGCATAGCGCGGGTCGCCCGCAGCGTCGAGGACCATGTCGGCGAAGCCATGCACCAGGCCGCTGCGCAGCGCCGGCGTCATGTGGAAGATCCACGCGCCATAGCCAGGCCCTGCGGGGGTGGCAAAGAGCAGGTCACCCTCGTCCTTGCGCAGGCGATAGCTCAGGATCACGTGGTGGCGAAGGTCGTCGCCCAGCCCGCAGCGGAGCACCTGCGCGTCGAGGGGCGTGACGTTGACGAGCACCTGCAGGGGGTCGAGCGTGACGTCGCGCACGCCCTCGGGAAAGATAACGTCGATGCGCGTGACCTCGGACTCGTCGTCGTAGGGCTGGGTGCTCAGCGCGTCGATGAAGGCCGAGTCATCCGCGTGGCGCAGCTCGATGCCCTGCATGAGGGCGGTGAGCTTGGGCTTGACGCGGCAGGTCACGCTGTTGTTGAGGTTGAGCCCGCGCGGGGAGAAGCGCTTGGTCCACAGCGTTGTGCCGTCGGCGTCAAAGACGTCGAGGCCCTGGTGGTCGCTGGGCAGGAAGGGGAATGCCAGCACCCAGAGCTGCGTGTCCGTTCCCGCGCCGTCCACGCACCACAGGGGGCAGGGCATCGTGTGGCCGTCGCAGAGGTAGGTCGCGGTGGGGGCAAACGCAGCGTCGACGCCGGCGATCTTGAGCGCATAGTAGCGCGAGTCCTCCAGACGCCCGACGCCCTGCGGTGTGACCTTCATGTCCCTGAGCCCTCCCGTCACGTGCCAAGTTCTCCGTGACAAGTATAAGCGCTGCGAACGCCGCCCCACCGGCTGGGTGGCGAAACCCCCGAAGGGGTGACGCCTGCAATACAATGGGTGGAACGGACGCGCGAGAAGGGGTGGAGAGATGCTTGACGGGCGTGTGGGATCGCGAATCAAGAGGGTCGCCAAGCGAGTGCTTCGTCGCGGGGAGGCCGCACCTGCGCCTGCGCCAGAGCCGCCGGAGCCGCCTGCGCCGCCCAAGGGCGATGACGTCCTGAACGGCTTTGTCGATGTGCTCTTCATCAACGGCTGCGACTACGCCGTGCCGCACCCCATCCGCTACCGCGTCACGCACCAGGCCGACCAGCTCGAGAGCATGGGCATCTCGACGGCGGTGGTCAACGCATGGGAGCTGCTCGACGACCACGTGCGCTGCGCCCGCACCTTCATCGTCTTCCGCTGCCCCTACTTCGAGGGACTGGGCAACTTCGTGAGGCTTGCCCACGCCTCCAACAAGAAGGTCTTCTTCGACATCGACGACCTGGTCATCGACACCAAGTACACCGACCAGATCCCCTATGTGGCGGCCATGGGTCCCGAGGACCGCGCCGTCTACGACGATGGTGTGAGGCGCTACGGGCAGGCGATGATGCTGTGCGACGGCGCCATCACGACCACCGACCAGCTTGCCGAGGAGCTGCGTGGCTACCTCGACCTCGTCTTCGTCAACCGCAACGTAGCCTCGCAGGACATGGTGGGGCTGTCGCTGCGCGCGCTGTCCGAGCGCGACGGCCTGGCCCTCAAGGCCGAGGAAGACGTGTCGGAGGCGGAACGCGAGCGCTGGGAGGTGGCCCACGCCTTGCGCGAGGGACATCGTGGCTTCACCCTGGGCTTCTTCAGCGGGAGCATCACGCACAACCCCGACCTCGAGCTCATCACCCCTGCCCTGTTGCGCCTCATGCGCGCGCACGATGACGTCTACCTGCAGGTCGTTGGCGAGATCGAGCTTCCGCAGGACTTCGTGGGCCTCGAGGACCGCGTCACGGTGAGGCCCTTCCTGCCCTGGCAGGACTTGCCCGACCTGCTGGCGAACATCGACGTGAACCTCGCCCCGCTCGAGGACACGATCTTCAACCGCGCGAAGTCCGAGAACAGGTGGGTCGAGGCGGGGCTCGTGGGCGTGCCCACGGTCGCGAGCAACGTCGGCGCCCTTGCCGATGCCATAACGCAGGGCGTGGACGGCCTGTTGTG
>CAMPCT010000237.1 GCA_946647055.1 uncultured Atopobium sp.
GCTTGGGCAGGTAGACGATATCGGCCACCCCGGCACCTGCCGCAGCTCCTCAAAGTGCAGGTAGTGGTCTGCGTACGAGAAGTACGCGAGCTTGATGGTGGAGCGCAGCGCCTGCTCCGTGTTGTAGTAGAGGGACGGCCACTCCGCATGCACCCGCTCGATCTCCTGGGCAACAGCCGCTTCGTCGCCGTGGACCGTATCCTCGATCAGATTCACGCTTGCCGCCACGCGTGCGATGGCCTCGGCGCGGTCCACCTCCTTGATCGACTTCTGGAACTCGCGGCGGATCTCCTCGTTGGGTATGCGCGCTATCTCGCGCTCCTGGTCGTAAGCCAAGTAGCCTAGGTGGATGAGCTGCGTGAGCACGTCGTCCTTGTTGCGGAAGGTCACGCGGTCGTTGGAGAAGCCGTCCACGTCCACGGGCACCTCGACTCCGCCGAGCAGCTCGGCCACGGTGCGCGAGAGGCCCGCGAAGTCGAGGCGGATGTCTATGACCGCCGTCATGTTGCCATCGCGAGGGGCCGCAGCGGCATTGTTCGCCCGGTAGGGGCCTGCGTGCCGGCGCTCATACTACTCGTGACTTCGATTGCCTGGGACGGATGGCCCGGGTCGTGCGTATAACTGGCAAGAGGAACAGGGCGACCGCGCGGGGGAGGGACAGACATGGACGACCGGGCGTTCAGCCATCTGCTGGAGCAGGCTCTGGGGCGGGGGCGCGACGACCGCCTCTCGAGTTCTGTGGCATTCCGCGAGTCCCTGCTCGAGCGCTGCCTCGCGCTTCTGGGTGCCGATGACGTCGGGGAGCCTCTGGATGAGGGGGACCTCGAACTCCTGTCTGCTGCCGGCGACCTGACGCCCCCGTTTTTCGAGACCGACCCACCCCCTCGCTGACGGCTCTTCCGGGGCAGCCGGACACGGCGGGCAGGACTCTTCGCGCCCTGTCCTTTGGACATCCTTTGGACAGCACCTGATACATAAAAAGAACGGCACCGTAAAGACGAGGGGCGCTTCCATGGGCACGCTCAGGGTCACACACGGCGGAACGCCACATGGGCGCGACGCCGAGACGTTCACCCGGCTCTATCGCGAGAGCTATCCAAGGGTGTATGGCTACGTGCGCCGCCGCATGGAAGGCGACGCGGCTGCCGAGGACGTGGTCGCCGAGGCCTACTTACACGCTGCTCGGTCCTTCCATCGGTTTGATTCCGCCAAGGCGCAGTTCTCCACCTGGGTCACCCGCATCGCCATCAACTGCATGGTGAGCCACTACCGCAGGGAACGCCCCTGGGCGCCTCTCGACGAGAATCGCGAGCTGGTGGCACCAATCGAGGGCGAGTCCGACTTGGCAGGCGATCGGGAGCTGGTCACGCGGCTGCTCGGCACGCTCGGCGAGCGCGACCGCCAGCTCGTTCTCCTGAAGTACCGTGATGGGATGCGCAACGTGGATATCGCCCACGAACTGGGGATGAATCCCTCGACGGTGTCCACCGTGCTTGCGCGTGCGATTGCCAAGATGCGCACGGCCTACGAGGAGGCCATAATGGCGTAGGATGCGCCGCTCCTTCTGCCTCACACAATCTTCACGTTTCGCATTTCACCTACGGGTCATCCACCATTATCCGGGCCAAACACCGAGAGGATGACGAGGTCGTCGGTTTCGATGCGTCTCCCGTCGGGCTCGCTCACGCGTCTCTCGTTGCCGGAATGGGAAGCTGCCCTAGAAGCCCAGGAAGCCGATCCCCAAGCCCAGGCAGGCACCGGCGCCGCCGTGCTCGCTCGAGCACGCGTCGCCACCAACGCCGAGTCCAATGAATATGCAGCTGCTTTCGGGTTGGCCTCCCCAGGTCTCGCCGCCTCCCACCGCGGCCTCGAGCTCTTCGTCGTCGAGTGACGCGCCCGCCTCGGCAAGCGCCTTCGCCTCGTCGTAGGTGAAGGGAAGGCCCGCCTCTTCGGCGAGCGGTGCGATTATGGCCTCGAAGACAGCCTGCTCGTCGGTCTTGTCGCCGGCAAAGGCCTCGGTCGCGGACCTGAGCTTTGCCTGCAGCTCCTCGCTGGAACGCAGCAGCTCCTCGAACTTCATGACGTTTGACATGCCGGTCTCCTTTCGATTGCTGGCGCAGGCGGTGCTGCCGCGCCTATGCATTATACGCAGCCGGAAGGAGGTCGTCTCAGCCTTCGGTACGGAAATGCCTCTCGTCACAGGGCAGCGCGGGGTGGCCTCCGCCGCGGTCGCACGCCCCCTGTCGTAAGTCTGTGGAACGCCCGGCACAGAGGAGCGGCGTCCTCTGTGCCGGGCTTGCTAGACTGCAGGTCAGACTGCTAGTCGAGGTCCTCGCCGTTGCTCTTGTAGACCTTCTGCATGTAGTAGTAGGAGTCCTTGCGGCTGCGCGAGAGGTCGCCGTTGCCGTCGTCGTCCATGTCGACGTAGACGAAGCCGTAGCGCTTGCGCATCTCGCCCGTGCCGGCGGAGACCACGTCGATCCAGCCCCAGGGCGTGTAGCCCATGAGGTCGACGCCGTCGAGCTCCACGGTGTCCTTCATGACCTTGATGTGGGTGCGCATGTAGTCGATGCGGCCCTGGTCGTGGACGGAGCCGTCCTCCTCGCGGACGTCGATGGCGCCGAAGCCGTTCTCCACGATCATCACGGGGATCTGGTAGCGGTCCCAGATCTGGTTGAGGCTGATGCGCAGCCCCAGCGGGTCGATGGTCCAGCCCCACTCGGTCTGCTTGAGGTAGGGGTTGGCGATGGAGCGGTGCATGTTGCCGTCGGTGGCGCCGTGCTCCTCGGGGTGCGCCGCGCAGACGTCGGTGCTGTAGTAGGAGAAGCTGTAGAAGTCGACCGTGCCCTCGCGCAGCAGCTCGTCGTCGCCCGGCTCCTTGGCCAGCTCGATGCCCTCGCGCTTAAGCTCGAGCACCTTCCACGCGGGGTAGTAGCCGCGCACCTGCACGTCGCCGTAGAACCACTTGAAGTGGTGGGCGGTGTCGAGCTCGGCCCACACGTCCTCCGGGTCGCAGCTCCAGGGGTAGGAGCCGCCGTGGGCGATCATGAGGCCGATCTTGTTCTCGGGGTCGACCTCGTGGCCCTTCTTGACGGCGTAGGCGGAGCCCAGGAAGAGGTGGTAGCGGCACTGCTCGGCGTTCTGCTTGTTGGACAGGTGCTCGTGCACGCCGTTCATCATGAAGTTGGTGTTGATGTTGATCTCGTTGATGGTGAGCCAGTAGTGCACGAGGCCCTTGAAGCGGGTGAAGAGCACGTCGCAGTAGCGCTCGAAGGCCTCGAGCGTGTGGCGGGAGACCCAGCCGTCGTACTCGTTGGCCAGATGCAGCGGGCAGTCGAAGTGGTAGATGGTCACGAGCGGCTCGATGCCCAGCTCCTGGCACTTCTTGAAGACGTTGAGGTAGAACTGGATGCCTTCCTCGTTGGGCTCGGCGTCGTCGCCGTTGGGGAAGATGCGGGTCCAGTTGATGGAGAGGCGGTTGACGTTGCAGCCCATCTCCGCCATCAGCTCGAGGTCCTCCTCCCAGTGGTGGTAGAAGTCGGTCGCCACGTGGCTGGGGTAGTAGACGTCGGGGTCGATGATGGCCTTGGCGCCGGCGGGGATCTCGTCGCGGCCGCCGAACTCCCCGCGGGTTCCGTCGGCGAGCTCGCAGATGAACTTGCGGGGGATGCCGTTGCGGCCGTCGCCGCCGGTCAGCGTGTCAGCGACCGCGGGGCCCTTGCCGCCGGACAGGTAGCCGCCCTCGTACTGGTTTGCGGC
>CAMPCT010000238.1 GCA_946647055.1 uncultured Atopobium sp.
TGGAACAGGCGCGCCTTGGTGGCAGCGGAGAGCAGCTCGGGCCCCTGGCCGTCAAAGAGCCAGCGCTGCCAGGTGAGCATGTCGCGCACGTTCGACGAGACGTCACCGTCGGCAAAGCCCACCTGGAGCATGTCGTAGGGCTCCAGCACGAAGGAGCCGTCCTTGCCGCGGGAGTAGCCGTTCACGAGCCAGGGCTCGCGATGGTCGTAGTCGTCCGCCGCGAAGCTGCGGACCATGCCCACAGGGTCGAGGATCTCCTCCTTGACGAAACGGCCAAAGGGACGACCGTCCACCTGACGGACGAGGTCGCCCAGCATGAGGTAGGTGGAGTTGCTGTATGCCCATGATGAGTCGGCCGGAAACTCGATCCCCATGTTGTCGCGGACGAAGACGAGCATCTCGGCGGTCGTGGCGCGGCTGTAGGCGCGGAGCTCCTCGATCTTGCCCGCCTCGAAGAGGGTGTCGAAGTAGTCGGCGAAGCCGGAGGTGTGGCCCATCATCTGCAGGGGCGTGAGGACGCGCACTGCCTCGGGAAAGTCCGGGAAGTAGGGACCAACAGGCGCATCGAGATCCACAAGCCCTCGCTCCTCGAGCATGAGGAGCGCCGTGCAGCACATCTGCTTGGTGTTGGAGGCGATGATGAAGTTGTCGGTGGGGTCGATGGCACGGCCCGACTCGAGGTCCGAGCAGCCAAAGGCCCCCTCGTAGAGCACGTCGTCTGCGGTGCCCACCAGCACGGCGAAGCCGGGGGTGGACTCGGTGACGCCAAACTCACCTGCCACGTTCGCGATTCCTCGCTCCAGAGCATCCATGTGCAAGCCTCCTTAGGATGGCTGCGTCCGGCGGAGCACCCTTCCGGGACGCTCGCCGGTCTCGACGTTGTCTAGGATTACGGTCTTGCCAGCCACCATGACCCGGCTGATGCCCACAGGAGGCGCGAGGGGGTCCTCGAAGGTCGCGCCATCGAGGATGGCGGCGGGGTCGAATATGACGATGTCGGCATCCATGCCCGGCTCGAGAGCGCCCTTCCTCTCGCCCAGACCGATGCGCTCGGCAGCCTTGAGCGTGATCTTCTCGAGCGCGGGAAGCAGCGCCATCGTGCCCCGCTCGCGCACGTAGCGCCCCAGGAAGCGGGGGAAGGTGCCCGCGCAGCGCGGATGGCCGGTACCGGCATAGACGCCGCCATCCGAGCACACGAGACCACGCGGGTCGGCAAGGGCGGCCTCGATCTCGTCGGCATGCAGGGCAAAGCACACGATGTGCTGCTCGGGGTCGTTGGCGCGGAGGTCCTCGTAGACCTCGCGCGTCGCACGCTCGCCTGCGTGGGGACCGTGCAGGACGAGGATGGAGTCGTAGTCGCGATCCCACTTGGCACGCCAGTCAACGTCGAAGACGGCCGAGCCAATGGAGGTGGAGAAGGCCTCGTAGGGATAGGTGTCAAAGCCAAAGCGCGGGTTGGCGTCCATCTCTGCGTGCAGCTCCGCGAGGGCGCCGTCCATGTAGCCATAGGCGGCCAGGCTCGAGAGGTGGCTCACCTCCACGCGACAGCCCGTCTCGCGCGAGAGGCGTGCCATCTCGCGGATGGACTTGACCGCACCCTCGCAGTCCTGGCGGAAGTGGATGGAGACGAAGGGGTCGAAGTCGGCCACGGCCAGGACCGCCTCGCGCATCTCGTCGTAGGTGATGCCGGGGTCGTACTCGAGGCCAAACGAGAGGCCCCAGGAGCCAGCCTCGAGCTCCTTGCGGACGAGTTCCTGGGTGGCTGCGCGCTGCTCGGACGTGGCGTCGTCATAGAAACCAAGGCCCTGCGTATGGCGGAAGTCGTTGTAGCCCGTGAGCGGCACGTAGTTGGTGGGGGCGCCTCCTCGGGCGTCGACCCAGTCGCAGAACTCGCCGATCCCCTGCGGGGACACGCCGCAGTTGCCGCAGACGCAGGTGGTGACGCCCATGTAGGCCATCGTACGCCCGATGCCATAGTCGGCATCGTGTGCGACGTCCTCCTCGTGCATGTGGATGTCGATGAAGCCGGGCGAGACCACCTGGCCTTGGGCGTCGATGACCTCGTCGGCCAGCATGGACCCGGCAAGGTCCCCGACCGCGACGACCCTGCCATCCGCAATCGCGATGTCGGCACGCACGAACGTGCCGACCTCGTAGTTGGGTACGAGGCCGGCAACGATCAGCGCGTCACAGTTTGTGGACGTCATCTTCCTAGGCCAGGCTGGCGTCTTCAAGCCAGTACTTGCCGTCGTTGGTGACGATCACGCCGGTAAGCGCCGCCTTGGACGCAAAGCTGTAGTTGTCGTAGAAGAGCGGGATGGCCTTGTACTGCTCGGAGAGCCACTCCTGGAACTCCGCGTAGGCGGCGGTGCGCTCCTCCTGGTCGGTGAGGGTACGGGCGACCTCGAGCATCTCGTCTACGGTCTCCTGGCCAGTCCACGGGTAGCCACCGATGGTGCCGAAGATGCCGTTGTACAGCAGGTCGGGATCGATCCAGTCGTAGTTGCGCCAACCGCAGACGTAGTTGTTCTCGCGGATCATCTGCTTGATGTAGCTGGCCTCGTACTCACGAATCTGGGCGTCGATGCCTGCAGCGGCAAGCTGCTGCTGCAGGACGGGTGCGGCAGCGGCGGCAGCGGGACGGTCGGAGGAGACAAAGAGCTCGAAGGAGAGCGGCTGGCCGTCCTTCTCGACGATGCCGTCGCCATCCGTGTCCTCCCAGCCGCCATCGGCCAGGATCTTCTTGGCCTTGTCGAGGTCGAAGGCGAGCTTCTGCGCGAGCGCGTCCTCCTCCTCCTGGCTGTAGCAGCTCATGGCGGGGCTGATGATGCCGTACATGGGGGTCACCACGCCGTCGAGGGCATCGGCGATCTCGTCGCGGTTGATGGCAAAGAACATGGCCTGGCGGGCGGCAAGGTCGGTGAGGATGCCGTCGTCGATGTTGAGGTACAGGAAGTTGGAGCCAGGCTGGCCATACCCGTACAGGGTGATGTCGGGGTTGGCCTCGAGGTCGACGACAGAGGCTGCGGGGATGTTGAAGGCCAAGTCGACGCTGCCATCCTCGACCTCGGTCACGCGCGTGAAGTCGTCGGAGATGAAGCGCATGACGATGGTGTCGAAGACGGGCGCCTCCTTGTTGGTGAGCTCCGGGTTGTTGGTGTGGAAGTACTCGTTGCGCTTGAGGGTCATCTGGTTGCCCTGCTCCCAGCTGTCGACGTAGTAGGCGCCGACGGTGATGGGGGCGCGGTTGAACTCGTCGGCAGACATGGTATCGGCGACGGCGACGTCCACGACGCCCGAGTAGCTGGAGGTGATGGAGGCAAACATGTAGGGCGCGGGGTTCTTGAGGTGCATGACGAAGGTGACGTCGTCAACGGCCTCGAAGCTCTCGACCTCGTCGAAGTCGGTCGCATAGGGGCTGATCTCGACGTAGCGCTCGAACGACGCCTTGACCGCAGCGGCATCGCAGACGTCGCCGTTGGAGAACTTTGCGTCGGCGGGCAGGACATAGGTGAGCGTGAGGCCGTCCTCGGACTGCTCGAAGGACTCGGCGAAGAAGGGCACGACCTCGGAGAGGTCGGAGGTGTAGCCCACGAGCGGCTCGTAGATGAGGTTGTGGGCCTGGTTCTCCCAGTCGATCTGCTGGATGTCCATGCCCGTGGGCTCGTCGGCGATGGCAAGCGTCAGGGTTCCGCCGGCCGCGGCCTCGCCACCAGACTCGCCGCCGCCGGACTCGCTGCCGCCG
>CAMPCT010000239.1 GCA_946647055.1 uncultured Atopobium sp.
AGGCGGCCATGCGCGGCGAGATCGTCGCGCAGATGCGCCACCGCGAGTACCTGCGGCGCTGCGCGGAGATGGGGGTGAGGGCGTAATGGCAATCCCCGTCCTCATCATGGGGCCGAGCGGCGCGGGCAAGACCTACGCGCTGCGCAACCTGCCCAACGACGCCTACGGGCTCATCGAGTGCGAGAAGACCATGCTGCCGTTCCGCGGCGGCAAGAAGTTCGCCCGCACGAAGGACTTCAACCAGCTCGCCGAGGTTGTGAAGACGTACGCCGAGCACTATCCCATCGTGGTGGTTGACGATTTCGGCTACTGCATCACCGACATCTACATGCGCGGGAGCTGGGGCGACGAGAAGTACCGCGACCAGTTCGAGGTGTACAAGGAGATAGCGGGCCGCGTGTACCGCTTCGTCGAGTTCGTCAACGACCTGCCGGGCGAGGTGATCGTCTACCTCACGATGCACACCGACGTGGACGCCGCGGGCAACCTCGTCCCCGCCACCGTCGGCAAGCTGCTCAACGAGAAGGTGAACCTGGTCGGCATGTTCAACGTCGTGGTGCTCGCCGAGTGCAACGGCGCCGACCACCGCTTCGTGGTCGCCAACAAGCCGCCCGCCAAGAGCTGTGGCGCGTTCGACGCCGACGAGATACCGAACGACGTGGGACAGCTCGATGTCGGCCTGCGCGAGTTCGTGGGCTGGGCCGACTGGCGCAGGACCCCAGACGATGGAGCTTCCTAGCGCAAAGACGGTGCTGGCGATGCTTCGCGCCTGCACCGACCACTACCAGCGGCTCATGGCAGGCGGCTGCGCGGAGCCGGTGGCGCTGGACCGCACGTGGGACGCATATGTCTGCGCGTTCGCACAATCGTCCACCCATTGCTTCGACCCGCGCGACCGCCTGTTCGAGAACAAGCTAAGGACCATACGAGAGAGAGGCTTCTAATGCGTTCAGTCAACTGGAACAACGTCACGGCGTCGAGCGACGGCGGCTTCACGCCGCTGCCCGCCGGCCCCTACGTGGCCCGCATCACGTCCGCGGAGGACAAACCCGCGAAGGAGTACGTCGAGGTGGTCTTCGACATTGCCGAGGGCGAGCACGCGGGCTACTACGGGGACGACTGGGGCAAGAGCCACCCCTACGCCCACCACTTCTTCATGTCCTACAAGGACACGGCGCTCGGCATGCTCAAGGGCCGCCTCGACGCCATCGCCAAGAGCAACCCCGGTTTCGACCCCTTCGCTGCGTGGGACGCGGGGCGCCTCGACATGTTCGTCGGGCGCCTCGTCGGAGTCAACCTGCAGGAGGAGGAGTACGAGCGCAATGACGGCGACACTGGGACGCGCCTCAACGTCTGTCAGGTCGTGGATGCCCAGATGGTGCGCGACGGCAAGGTGAAGCCGCGCGAGAAGAAGGCGCTGGGCGGTGGACGCTCGTCTTCGCCGCTCCCGTCCGGCGGGCGGCCCGTGGGCACGCCCTACAGCGGGCCGATCCCGTTCGACTAGCGACGACAGGGTGGGCGGCGAGCAATCGTCGCCCAGACCCTCTCTAGGAGGCTTTTGTTGGTTGTCTACGAGGACACGCGGCAGCAGATGGGCAAGCATGAGGCCAAGCGTGCATGGTTCGAGGCGCACGGAATCGAGGTGGTGCGCAGGAAGCTCGACGCGGGCGACTACGCGACCGACCACTCCAACATCCTGGTCGACACCAAACGCGGGCTGTCCGAGGTGGCGATGGACGTCGGGCGCGACCACGCGCGCTTCGTGCGCGAGATGGAGCGGGCGAGGGGCGCGGGATGCCGGCTGGTGATACTGGTCGAGGTCGGAAGCCCCTACAGGACCACGCAGGACGTGGCCCGATGGACCAACGACGCGTGCAGGCGCTGCGAGCACTACAAGCGCCTGCTGTGCGACCCGCTGTCCACGGCGCGCTGCAAGAAGTACCACAGCAAGCCCATGCGCGGCTCGACCATGGCCAAGATCATCGAGTCCATGGAGCGCGACCACGGCTGCCGGTTCGAATACGTGAGCCCGCGCTACGCGGCGCGGCGCATCTGCGAGCTATTGGGGGTGAGCGTCGAATGACCGAGCTGTCCGATCTGGGCAGGGCCGCCGTCTGGTACTGCGAGCACGGGTTCGGCGTCATCCCGCTCAAGGCCCGCACGAAGCAGCCCGCCACCACCCACGGGCTGAACGACTGGTTCGACGACCCCGACTCGGCGCGCGAGGTCTGGGGCAAGTTCCCCGACCTCAACATCGGCATCGTCTGCGGCGCGCCCAGCCACGGGCTGCTCGTGCTCGACTTCGACGTGGACGAGGAGCGCGAGAAGGACGGGTACGCGACCCTCCGCGCTTGGGAGCGCGCGCAGGGCGACCTGCCGGAGACCGCCGTCGCCATCACGGGCAGCGGCGGCATGCACTACCTCTACCGGACCGACCGCAACAACATCAGGCCCAGCGCGAACCCCGAGCTGGGCGTGGACGTGCGCTGCGACGGCAGCTACATCGTCGCCCCGCCGTCCGTCCATCCCAACGGCACCCGCTACGAGTGGCAGGACCATCCCGAGGACGTCCCGATAGCCACGGCCACCGGCGCCGTGTACGACTTCCTCGACCACATCCAGCGCAACGGCGGGCAGGACGAGACGGTCAAGGACAACGGCAAGTTCAAGCTGCCCGAGCGCATCGAGAAGGGCGCAAGGGACAAGACGCTGTTCCGCTACGCGTCCCACCTGCGCGCCATCGGCCGGAGCGACGAGGAGATCCTGAACACCGTCATGGGCGCGAACTTCACCCTGTGCGAGCCGCCCATGGACTCCAAGGAAGTGCAGCGCATCGTGCGCAGCGCGTGCCGGTACGAGCGCGGCGAGAGCGGCAACAGCGAGACGATCGTGGGGCGCCCTGGTTCATCCAGTGCCGGCAGTGGTGGTGGTGGGATAGTCCCCTTTCGCACCGACAAGGGCAAGATCCTCACGAACGTGCTGGCGCAGAACATCCTCGCCCGCAACCACGCGCGCTACATCGACGGCGCCCTGGCGATCTGGAACGGCCAGCGGTGGGTGTTCTCCAAGCGCGCCATCGAATGGGTGTGCCTCGGCTACGCCGACGACGCGAAGAGCACCGACCGCACGGAAGTGGTCAAGTACATAGAGGTCAAGGCGCCCAGCGTCATGTCCTCGTCCATGGGGCACGGCCACTACGTGCAGTTCCAGAACTGCACCTATGACGTGGACCACGAGTGCATGGTCGACCCGACGCCTGACATGTACATCACGGCCACGCTGCCAATCGAGCTGGACCTGGA
This sequence comes from uncultured Atopobium sp., assembly GCA_946647055.1. The sequence continues at coordinate 3,303 of CAMPCT010000239.1, forward strand.
CGCGGGACCGGGGCTGGCCGACCACTTCCTCGACTCCATCGCCGACCACGACGCGCCGACCATCCGCGCGATGCAGGAGGTCATCGGCGTCTGCATGTGCTCGAAGCGCGTGCTGTCCCAATCGCCGATGCTCATCGGCAGGCCGACGGGCGGGACGTCCACGGCGGCGAACGGCAAGTCGACGTTCATCGACATGCTGCGCGCGCTGCTGGGCGACGACAACGCGACCTCGATGGACATCGCGTCGCTGGGCGACAAGTACGGCCCCGCAGAGCTGACGGGGAAGCTCGCCAACCTGGGCGACGACATCCCCGACGAGTTCCTAAAGGGCACCGAATTGGCGCTGTTCAAGAAGCTGGTCACGGGCAACAAGATCAAGGCAGAGCGGAAGTACCACGACCCGTTCGACTTCAAGCCGAGCGC
>CAMPCT010000240.1 GCA_946647055.1 uncultured Atopobium sp.
GCCATCCTCTTCATCGCCCCGTCCGAGAAGGACTTCAACTGGGACGAGGAGGTCGTGGCCGGTGCCAACCGCTTCATCAAGCGCGCCTGGCGCACCGTCTGGGGCCTTGCCGCCACGGCTGACAAGGACGCCGCGCTCGATGCCGCCAAACTCGACGCGGCTGGCCGCGAGCTCTGGCGCCGCCTCAACGAGATGGGCCTCAAGTGCACCTACGACTTCGACCGTGGCCAGTTCAACACCGCCATCTCGGCCGTGATGGAGCTCGTCAACGACGCGAGCAAGTACCTGGTCGACACCCCCGAGGACGCGCGCGACGCCGCCCTGTGCTTCGTGGTCGCCCGTGCCATCGTCGCCATGCTCAGCCCCATCTGCCCGCACTGGGGCGAGGAGCTGTATCACGAGGCGCTCGGCCTGACGGGCTCGGTCTACGACGAGCCCTGGCCCGAGTTCGACGAGGAGCAGGCCAAGGCCTCCACGGTCGAGATCGCCGTCCAGGTCCTGGGCAAGCTGCGCGCCCGCATCCAGGTGGCCGCCGATGCCAGCCGCGAGGAGCTCGAGGCCGCCGCGCTTGCGGCCGTCGAGAGCCAGCTTGTGGGAAAGAAGGTCATGAAGGTCGTCGTCGTGCCCGGCCGTCTCGTCAACATCGTCGCGAAGTAGGAGCCCATGCGCTGCCCGAAGTGCCATGTCGACCTGGGCGAGGGAATGCTTCCCGCCCGTTGCCCCGAGTGCGGTGCCAACCTTGCGGTGGGCGCCAACACCCACGAGGCCGCCGCGGGGGCCCGTCGCACGACCGCGAGCTATGCGGGGGCCGACATCCCGCGTCGCTCGGGTGGCGGCAACATCATCCGCGCCCTCGTCGCCATCCTACTCGTGGCCATCGCCGGTGCGCTCGCCAGCTTCGTCCTGTACCAGCTCGAGTTCTGGGGCGGCCGCACCCTTCCCGACGTCTGCGGCATGCGCCTCGAGCTCGCGAATGCAGAGCTCGAGGAGGCTGGCTTCACGTCGCGCGTCGAGACCCGCAAGGATGACGGCCAGGCGGGCATCGTCCTCGAGATGAGCCCCGCCGCGGGCAACCGCATGGCCGAGGGCACGCAGGTGCTCCTGTACGTGTCCGACCAGAGGACCATGCCCGAGGTCGTGGGCAAGCAGCGCGACGAGGCCCAGCAGCTCATGGACGCCGAGGGCATCCCCTGCGAGTTCGTCGAGGAGGTCTCCGACGAGGCCGAGGGCATCGTGCTCGACTCCACGTCACCCGCCGGCACGGCACTCACCTCCGAGTCGCTCGTCACGCTTCGTGTCGCGAAGGCGCGCACGGTCCCCAACATCGTCGGCATCGACGAGGCACAGGCACGTGCCATGCTCACCGATGCGGGGCTCACCACGAAGATCGTCTATGTCGACACCACCGATGCCGTGAACGACGGCAAGGTCATCTCGTGCAACCCCGGCGTGGGTTCCGCCGTCCATTCGGGCGACGTCGTCGAGGTCACGGTCAACCGCTCGCGCATCGAGCACCTCAAGAAGGCGGGCGAGGCGGTCCTCAGGGCAGTCTATGACTGCGGCGACCCGTCTGCCGGAGACTCTCCCATCGGTGCGGCCCTGCGCCCGTACGTCGACCCCGCCATGATCGTCTCGGGGACCACGACCTGTGCGGACGCCAGCAACCATCAGCTGTGGTACGGCGTCGTCAAGCATGGGAACGCGGCCCCGGCAGGCCTTCCCGTGGGCTTTGGGGAGCTGCCGCGTTCCATCGTCTCCATCGACAGCGTCACCGCGACCAACGAGGGCCACGTCACGGCTGCCGTCACGGTGCGCTGGGACTGGTCGGCGCTCGGTGCCGGATACGAGGGCATAAGCTCCGTCGACACCCACTACGTCTCGATGGACTTCAACGACCAGGACCAGCTCGTGGCATTCTGGGACGAGCAGACCGACATTCCCTCCTATGAGTTCGACACGACTCCCGAGGAGGAGCCAAGGGACGACAACGACGGCGCATAGGAGGTTGCCATTGTGGAAAGAAACCATGGGTAACCTTTCCTTGCAGACCTCGTGATGGGACGTGCGAATCCTTGACCCAAGGCACGTGACGTGCTTGAATACTTGTTCGTATGGTTTGGCTGTGTAAGGGAAGTGGGGTGCGTCTTGCCCCGCTTCCCTTTCTGTAGGGAAGGGGAGAGATGGCCACGGAGGACCTCAGGTCCCAGATCATCGCGGCGCTCGAGGAGGAGGCGGCGTCCCACGGCATCGACGTCGTCGACGTCGAGATCGTCGGAGCCACCAAGGCGCCGGCCGTCCGCGTGCGCATCGACCATGCCGACGAGTCGCTCGAAACCATCTCGCTCGACGAGGTCGCCGCCCAGAACGAGTGGATCGACGCGGTCATCGAGCGCGTGGACCCGTTCCCCAACTCCTACACGCTCGAGGTCTCGAGCCCCGGTCTTGCGCGTCCGCTGCGCAAGGAGCGCGACTTCGTCCGCTTCGCGGGCGAGGACGTCGCGCTCGCGACCAACGCCACCGAGGGGCGCAAGCGCTACTCGGGCGTGCTCCAGGGCGTGCGTGACGGCCTCGTCGTCGTCTCCTGCGACGGGGAGGACTTCGCCTTCGAGCTCGGCCAGATTCGCTCGTGCACCATCAAGCCCAAGATCGACTTCTCGCGCAAGGGCTAGCAGATTAGGTAACGAACGCCCCGACGGGCGATGACAAGGAGAAGGGAACCAACGACCATGGCATCTGAGATGATGGAAGCCCTGATGATGCTCTGCCAGGAGAAGCACATCGACCAGCTCTACCTCATCGACCGACTCGAGCAGTCTCTCGCCAAGAGCTACGCCGACGTGCTGCACCTCCAGGACGGGGCGAAGGTCACCATCGACCGCACCACCGGCAAGATCTACGTGTACAAGCTCGTTCCCCGCGAGGAGTCCTTCGACGAGGAGACCGGCCTGTACACGGAGTTCGACGAGGTCGACGTCACGCCCTCCGACACCAGCCGCATCGCGGCGATGCAGGCCAAGCAGGAGATCAAGCAGATCGTCAACAACGCCGCGCGCAGGCAGATCTACGAGGAGTTCTCCGAGCGCATCGGCGAGATCATCACGGGCACCGTGCTGCAGACCACGCCCGACTTCACCATCGTGAAGATCCGCGACGGCGTCGAGGCCGAGCTCCCGCACTTCGACCTGCGCCGCCATCCCGAGGAGCGCAACGAGCGCCCCAACGGCGAGCGCTACGCCCATAACCAGCGCATCAAGGCGATCATCATCAGCGTCCGCGACCCGTCCGGCTCCGCCCAGCCGGTCCGCGGCGAGCACTCGCGCCCGTCCATCGTGATCAGCCGCACCCACCCCAAGCTCATCGAGCGCCTCTTCGAGCTCGAGGTCCCCGAGATCTACGACGGCGTCGTCGAGATCCGCTCCATCGCGCGCGAGCCCGGCGCACGCTCCAAGGTCGCCGTCTCGTCCACCGACGAGCGCCTCGATCCGGTGGGCGCCTGCGTCGGCCCCAAGGGCAGCCGCGTCCGCACCGTCGTGGGCGAGCTGCGTGGCGAGCGCGTCGACGTGGTCCTGTGGAGCGACGACCCCGCGCAGTGCGTCAGCCACGCCCTCTCCCCGGCGAAGGTGAGCCGCGTCATCGTCGACCGCGAGAACAACTACGCCACGGTCATCGTCCCCGACGACCAGCTCTCCCTGGCCATCGGCAAGGAGGGCCAGAACGC
>CAMPCT010000241.1 GCA_946647055.1 uncultured Atopobium sp.
TGACCTATCCGCCCGATGACGGCGGCCTGGGCTTCCACTACAAGTGGGACATGGGTTGGATGAACGACACCCTGCACTACATGCAGACCGACTTCCCCTGGCGTCCGGGCAACCACGGCATGCTCACCTTCTCCATCATGTACGCGTTCAACGAGAACTTCGTGCTGCCGCTCAGCCACGACGAGGTCGTCCACGGCAAGTGCTCGCTCATCGGCCGCATGCCCGGCGACTACTGGCGCCAGTTCGCCGGCCTTCGCTCGCTGGCCTTCTACCAGATGACCCACCCCGGCGCCAAGCTCAACTTCATGGGCAACGAGGTCGGGCAGTTCATCGAGTGGCGCTACTACGAGGGCGTCGAGCTCTTCCTTGCCGAGCGCTACGACGCGCACCGCAACCACCAGGCCTTCATTGCCGCGCTCAACGACTTCTATCGCAACTCCCCGGCCCTGTGGCAGAACGCCTACGTCTGGGAGGGCTACGACTGGATCGACGCCAACGACGCCGACCAGTCGATCATCTCGTTCGTCCGTCATGGTGACAACGAGAAGGACGACCTCGTCGTCCTCATCAACTTCGACCCGCGCAACTTCGAGGAGTTCCGCGTGGGCGTCCCCGTGGCAGGCACCTACCGGGAGGTCTTCAACTCCGACGCCGTCGAGTACGGTGGCTCGGGCGTCATCAACACGGGCGACGCCAAGTCCGAGGACGTGCCGTGGAACGGCCGCGAGCAGTCCATCGTCATCCGCGTTCCGCCTCTGGCCGGCATCGCCCTGCGCTGCGTGCGCCGCGCCCCCAAGAAGAGGGCAAAGGCCAAGGTCGAGAAGAAGACGGCCAACTCCGACAGCCCCAAGGAAACAAAGGCCAGCACAAAGCCTACAAAGGCAAAGAGAGCCCCAAAGGCAGGAAAGCCCAAGGACAAGTAGAATAAACCTTTGTGCCGCGCGGTGACGCAGGGCACGCACGCAACGCAAGCAGGGCAGAGAGGCTACCTTATGCACCGTATCTTCCACGACAAGTACGACTTCATCGTCCAATACCGCGCCAAGGCGCAGCAGACCCAGGGCAAGCCCCTCGAGGACTGCAGCACCTACGAGCGCTACGCATCCCTCGCATACCTCATCGCGTCCATCGCGCGCGACATGGCCGGCCGCTCCGAGGCAGAGGCCGTCAAGCGCGGCAAGAAGAGGGTCTACTACTTCTCCCTCGAGTTCCTCATCGGCCGCCTCCTCGACAACTACCTCATCGACCTCGGCGTCCGCGGCATCGTCGAGGAGGGCCTGGGCGAGCTGGGCATCTCCCTCGACGAGCTGTGCGAGAAGGAGTGCGACCCCGGCCTGGGCAACGGCGGTCTGGGACGTCTTGCCGCCTGCTTCCTCGACTCCATGGCCCACGAGGGCATCCAGGGCTACGGCAACGGCATGCGCTACCGCTACGGCCTCTTCCGCCAGGCGATCGTCGACGGTCGCCAGGTCGAGGAGACCGACAACTGGCTGGCCAAGGGCTATCCCTGGGAGGTCCGCAAGCCCGAGAGCGCCGTCACGGTGCGCTTTGGCGGCGAGATCGTGCGCCACGAGGACGAGAGCGGCAACTACTGGTTCACCTGGGAGGGCGGCGAGAAGGTCCTGGCCGTCCCCTATGACGTCCCCATCGTTGGCTACGGCGGGGATACCGTCAACAAGTTGCGCATCTGGAGCGCCGAGCCGGCGGTCGAGAAGTTCGACCTCGACGCCTTCAACAACGGTGACTACGCCGCCGCCAACAAGTTCCGCACCGACGTCGAGGCGATCTCGACCATCCTCTATCCCAACGACTCGGGCGACCACGGCAAGATCCTGCGCCTCAAGCAGGAGTACCTCTTCGTCTCGGCCGGCCTGCAGACGATCCTGCGCACCTTCAAGCACGAGCATGGCGACGACTGGGAGCACTTCCCCGACTTCGTGGCCATCCACACCAACGACACCCACCCCGCCATGTGCGGACCCGAGCTCATGCGCCTGCTCATCGACGAGGAGGGGCTCGACTGGGACGAGGCCTGGGACGTGGTGACGCGCTCCATCAGCTACACCAACCACACCGTCCTGCCCGAGGCCCTCGAGACCTGGCCCATCAACACCTTCCGCGCGCTCATGCCCCGCACCTACATGTACATCGAGGAGATCCACCGCCGCTACCACGAGTCCTTCCCCATGGACTCCCCCAACTGGCAGGAGCAGTTCCGCGCCACGGCACCGCTGTGGGACGGCCAGGTGCGCATGGCCAACCTCTCCATCATCTGCAGCCACTCCGTCAACGGCGTGTCCGACCTGCACACCAACATCCTCAAGCAGTCGGTCCTCAAGGACTTCTACGAGCTGGAGCCCGAGAAGTTCAACAACAAGACCAACGGCATCTCGCACCGCCGCTTCCTTGCCGAGGCGAACCCGCCTCTGGCAAAGCTCATCACCACGACCATCGGCGACCGCTGGATGGACGACGCCTCGCAGCTCTCCAAGCTCGCGGACTACGAGGAAGACCCCGCCTTCCTCGAGGACCTCATGGTCGCGCGCCGCAGGGCCAAGGAGCGCCTTGCCCACTACGTCGCCACCACCACGGGCGTCGAGCTTGACGTCGACTCCGTCTTCGACGTGCAGGTCAAGCGCTTCCACGCCTACAAGCGCCAGCTCCTCAACGTCATGAAGGTGCTCGACGTCTACAACCACATCATCGACGACCCCAACTTCGAGGTCCGTCCCACGTCGTTCATCTTCTCGGGCAAGGCGGCGCAGAGCTACTTCTTCGCCAAGGAGGTCATCCGCCTCATCAACGCCGTCGCCGACGTCGTGAACAACGACCCGCGCGCCAACGACAAGATCAAGGTCGCGTTCATCCCCAACTTCGCGGTGTCGAACGCGCAGCTCATCTACCCCGCGGCCGACATCTCCGAGCAGATCTCGACCGCCGGCAAGGAGGCCTCTGGCACCTCCAACATGAAGCTCATGATGAACGGCGCCATCACGCTGGGCACCTATGACGGGGCCAACGTCGAGATCTGCGACCTCGCCGGCGAGGACAACATCAAGATCTTCGGCATGCGCGTCGAGGAGGTCGATGCCCTCCGCTCATCCGGTCAATACTGGGCGTGGAACGAGTACAACGGCGACCGCGACCATATCGGGCGTATCATTGACATGTTCACCAACGGATCGCTGGGACGCCTCTCGGGTAACTTCGAGAGCGTTCGCGACGAGCTCATGGTGAACAACGACCAGGAGTTCGTCCTGCGCGACTTCGCGCCGTACGTCCAGGCGTGGACCGAGCTGGGCGAGGAGTATGGCGACGCGCAGCTGTGGGCGAGGAAGTCGCTCCACAACATCGCGAGTTCCGGGTTCTTCTCGAGCGACCGCACCATCCGCGAGTACGCGAGCGAGATCTGGGACGCATAAGCCCAGGCACCAAGGCCCTCTGGCAACGATGGGCAAAGACATAGTGGTTAGACCCAGGACAGGAAAGGGGTACGCTTTGAGCAAGAAGGAATGCATAGCGATGCTTCTCGCTGGCGGACAGGGAAGTAGGCTAGGAGCACTCACGAAGCACATCGCCAAGCCGGCGGTGTCCTTCGGAGGCAAGTTCCGCATCATCGACTTCCCGCTCTCCAACTGCGCCAACAGCGGAATCAACACGGTGGGCGTGCTCACGCAGTATCGTCCCTACCTGCTGCACTCCTACATTGGCAC
>CAMPCT010000242.1 GCA_946647055.1 uncultured Atopobium sp.
ACTCCTCCGAGGCCGCCTTCAAGATCGCTGGCTCCATGGCCATCAAGGAGGCCCTCAAGAAGTCGAACCCCGTCCTGCTCGAGCCCATCGAGGAGGTCACGGTCGAGACTCCCGAGCAGTATCTGGGCGACGTCATGGGCAACCTGTCCAGCCGCCGCGGCAAGATCGACGGCCTCGAGGACCGCAGGGACACCAAGGTCGTCCGCGCCAAGGTGCCTCTGGGCGAGATGTTTGGCTACGCCACCGACCTCCGCTCCCAGACGCAGGGTCGCGCCAGCTACACCATGCAGTTCGCTTCGTACGAGCCCGTTCCCAGGAACGTGGCTGAGGAAATCGTCAGCAAGGCCGGCGGCAACGCCTAGGTCGTGAGCCAGTCGTGACCAACGGTGGTCACGCATCGAGGAGGTAACTCAAGTGTCCAGCCAGAAGATCAGGATCCGCCTCAAGGGCTTCGATCACGAGATCGTCGACCAGTCGGCCAAGCTCATCGTCGAGACCGCCCAGCAGACGGGTGCCCGCGTTTCCGGTCCCATCCCCCTGCCCACCGAGCGCAACCTCTACACGGTCATCCGCTCGCCGCACAAGTACAAGGACTCCCGCGAGGAGTTCGAGATGCGCACCCACAAGCGCCTCATCGACATCCTCGACCCCACCAGCGGCACCGTCGACTCGCTGATGCGTCTCGACCTCCCCGCCGGCGTCGACATCGAGATCAAGCTCTAAGTCGAGCGTCCCTCGCACGGACTGCGCCCCTGGCCTTCGGGCTGGGGGCGCTTTGCGTAAGGGGTGTCGCGCGACGCCGGTCCCCGAGACGGCAGGCGACTTCGCAGAGGAGTTTGTGGGAAGGGGAGACGACGGCACGCCCGCGAGCGTATAGGGAGTATGGCTGTATCATTGATGCGTTCTCTTGCGCGTGCAGCCGTGGACAAGCGCCGCCAGCGCTGACCGCGTGGTGGAAAGGAGTGGAAATGCGTAAAGGACTAAGGGCGTCGATCTGCGTTGCCCTGGCCATCTCGACGGCTTTGGCTCTGGGGGCCTGCAACAAGCCAAAGGACGAGCCCAAGGGTGACGAGCCCATCGAGGAGACCACCAACGAGGAGATCGCCGACGAGGTGGAGGCCAGCGAGTACGAGGGAACCCTTCTCGTGGCCTACGAGCAGAAGATCGTGCTTGAGGGCGACCAAGGCGAAATGGAGTTCGTCACGAGCGCCGACACCCTCTATGACATGGGCGACTACGGCGCGATGTACCTGGACGACATCGTCACCGTGACCTACCACGAGGACGGCGACGGCCTGTGCGCCGACAAGATCACGCTCGTCGAGCACATGGAGACGCCGCTGGAGTTCGCGGGCGAGCTGGTGGGACAGGGAGTCAACTACATCACCCTCGCAAACGAGAACCTCTCCGCCACCTTCATGATCGACGACAACACCTATCTCGTGGGCGAGCTGAGCCAGGGCGACAAGATCGAGCTGACGTACCTGGGCAACCTCAACGAGTTCCCGTACGCGAACGTCGTCGCCGTCGTCGAGGAGGCCAAGGAGGAGCCCAAGGAGAGCACCGTGCACGGTGTCGTCTCTGAGCTCTCCGGCAGGACCGTGCTGGTCTCCCTCGACTCCGCGCACGCATATCGCTTCAACGTCACCGACAACACCAAGATCTCGGGCGGCTCCGGCCACATCGCCCTTGGCGACACCGTGGACGTCGCCTTCAAGGGGAGCATCGAGAACCAGCCCGATGCCCTGAGCGTGAACATCACGAAGACCGCCGTGGGGACCACCTATGTCATCAAGGGTACGGTCAAGAGCGTGGAGAACGGTGTCGTGACCCTCGACACGGGCGCCGCGACCTACAAGTTCAGCACGAACAACGACACCAAGTACTCTGGCGAGAAGCCTGCCAAGGGCTATCTGGCCGTGATCACCTACACCCTCGACTCGAACGGCAACTCCAAGGCGCTCGCCATCTACTGCGAGAAGAGCGCGGAGGAGGCTAGCAAGAAGGCAGCCAACGAGGCTGACGGCAGGAAGGGCGGCGGCAAGAAGGACGAGGCAACGGTGCCCGAGAAGGAGGAGAGCAGGTCCTCGGACGGCAAGAAGGACGAGGGAACGGTGCCCGAGAAGGACGAGAGCAAGTCCTCGGACGGGAAGGCCGAGCCTGAGCCCGCGCCCACGCCGGAGCCCACGCCCGAGCCGACCCCCGAGCCCACGCCGGAGCCCACGCCCGAACCGACTCCGGAGCCCACGCCCGAACCGACCCCGGAACCGACTCCTGAACCCACGCCCGAGCCGACCCCCGAGCCCACGCCGGAGCCGACTCCGGAACCCACTCCGGAACCCGAGCCCGAGCCGACTCCCGAGCCGCAGCCCGATATTGCCGTGGTCGGACAGGGCACCATCGTCAAGATCACCGAGCCCGACAAGGACGGCAAGGGTGAGAGGACCATCGAGGTCAAGATGAAGAACGGTGAGACGATCACCCTCAAGTTCGACGACGACACCAAGATCGCTGCCGGATACATCCTCCAGGAGGAGGACGTCGTGGAGGTGACCTACGGCAGCACCAGCCTGGTGCTCAAGGAGATCAAGCTCCTCGACAGGAAGGTCGAGCCCGAGGAGGCCTCGGCACCCGACACCTCGGAAGACGCCGCGACCGAAGGCGAGGGCTCCGAGGGCTAGCCTCGTGCCCAAGGGGCGCCTCCGGGCGCCCCTGCCCATGCGGCGACCAGAGCCACGCGTTTCGAGCGGATGCTGCAGACAAACGAAGAGCGGCCCGGACGGGGCCGCTCTTCTCATGTCCGGTGGGGTCGCCAGCGAGTTGGGCGCCGGCAACGGCGCGAAGGCTAGGAGCTGTGCCTGCGCAGCTTCTCGAACTGCTCCGGCGTGAGGAAGTCCGCGGTCGTGCGCAGGTTGCCCGCCCAGTGCTTGGCAGACGCGGCGTTGTCGAGCCTCATGACGACCGTACCGCTGTTGTCGAGGACGTAGAAGGCCTCCTTGCGGTGAGCGGCGGGGTCACCCTCGTCGTGGTAGATGTAGCCGCCCGCGATGGCGTCGAGCATCTCGTCGGTGAGCTCGATGCCCTCGGCGGCCGCCAGGTCCATCGCATCCCTCATCAGATCGTCGTTCATTCGTGCCTCCTCCTCTGGAGCATGCCGTGCATCGGCACGCGGCCATTGTCGTGACCTACTCGTTAGTGTATACGCATCAAGACGGGCGTTCGTCCTACAAGTATTTCCGCTCGTGCAGGTCTTGTGGACTCATGCCAGCCGGGCGGCCTGCCGTGCCCGTCTCCCGCGTGGATTCTCTGTGAAATCCCCGCAGCCGGGCGTTGCCTGCTATACTCGAAAAGCTGCTCAAATGTGGGGAGTACTGTGTCTCGACCGCATGTCCCAATCCTGTGTACGGGACATCTGCTCACGGCCAAGGCACACCACAAACCGCAGGTGGGCAACAGAATGTCGGACGCGGTCCGCTGGGGGAGGGGCACCCGATGTGCCTCGATCAGAAGGCCCATGACCGCCGAACGAAAGGACCAGGAATGGTCAACACGATCCTTGGCCGTAAGCTGGGGATGACGCAGATCTGGGACGAGGACGACAACGTCGTGCCCGTCACCGTCATCCTTGCTGGCCCCTGCACGATCTCGCAGGTCAAGACGAAGGCGACCGACGGCTACGACG
>CAMPCT010000243.1 GCA_946647055.1 uncultured Atopobium sp.
CCAACCGTCTCTGAGACAAGCGAGAACCGTCCCCAACTGTCTCCCCAGCCGTCTCAGAGACAAGCGAGAACCGTCCCCAACCGTCTCAGTCGCTGATGTCGGGGTCGAGGACCGTGAGGAAGCGATAGTCTGGGAACCTCTCCTCCAGCCTCGAAACAAACTGCTGGTAGACCGCATCGCGATCCTCGGCCGCATAGCTCACCACGATGTCGAGCCGCACCGTCTTGGCCACGTCGTCGACGTAGAGGCCATGGGCCTCGAGCACATGCTCATCCTGCTCGACAAGCGCCTCCACGAACCGGCGCATGTCGGCCACCTCACCATGGTCGCCGGCGTTGGACGAGTAGACGCCCACGGTGTGGATGAGCACGCCCGTCCGCTGCAGCACGCGCAGCTGCACCTCGCGGGCCATGCGGTCGATGTCGCGGGCAGAGGCGCCCTCGTCCACCTCGACGTGCACGCTGCCCTGCAGGCGCTGGGGACCATAGTCGTTGAGGGTGAGGTCGTAGGCGCCGAGCACGCCGTTCACCGAGCAGATCGCGTCCTTGACGGCACGGGAGACGTCGGCGTCGACGCGCTCGCCGATGACCTTGTCGATGGCCTCGCGGAGGATCTCGTAGCCGGCCTTGATGATGACGAGCGAGATGACTGCACCGAGCGGCGCCTCGAGTCCGGGACCTCCCGCCATGTTGATGCCAGCCGCCACGAGCGTCGATGCCGAGATGACCGCGTCCATGGTGGCGTCGGTCCCGGAGGCGACGAGCGAGTCGGAACCCAGGGCCTCTCCCCTGCCCTTGACGTAGCGGCCCAACACGATCTTGGCCACCACGGCGACGGCCACCACCATGAGCGTCGTCGCCTCGTAGGTCGCCGGCTCGGGGTGAATGATGCGCTGGACGGACTCGACGAGCGAGGTGATGCCCGCCCACAGGACGATGACGGCGATGACGATGGTGGTGAGGTACTCGGCGCGACCGTGCCCGTAGGGATGCTTGCGGTCCGCGCGACGGCTCGCGATGCGCGTGCCCACGATGGTGATGATCGAGGACAGGGCGTCGGAGAGGTTGTTGACCGCGTCGAGCACGATGGCGATGGAGTTCGACAGCAGGCCAACGATGGCCTTGAACGCCGCGAGCGCGACGTTGGCGACGATGCCCACGATGCTCGTGCGCACGATCTGCACGTCACGGTCGGCGTCCTTGGAGATGGCGTCGAGCAGCGTCTCGTTGTCCTCAGTGCTCATGGGGGGCATCCTCCTCTGCGAATCGTGCAAGGAGCGTCCACAGCATGCCTGCCAGACGCTCGCCCTCCTCAGGCGAGAGTGGCAACGAGCAGGCCATCTTTCCGGGGACGGCACAGGCCGTCTCGCGCATGGCCCACCCGGCAGACGTGAGACGCACCACCAGGCGACGCTCGTCCTCCGCGCTGCGCTCGCGGACCACGAGGCCGCGCGACTCGAGCTTCTTGAGCAGCGGCGTGAGCGTGCCGGAGTCAAGGAAGAGGCGCTCCCCCAGCTCGCGCACGGACACGCCGTCACGCTCCCACAGGGCCATCATGCAGATGTACTGCGTGTAGGTGAGCCCGAGGTCCTCGAGGAGCGGCACGTACCTGCGCACGACTTCCTTCGCGCAGGCATAGAGCGGGAAGCACAGCTGGTTGTCGAGGCAAAGGGCCGCGGCCGGGTCGACGGCCGCGGTCTCCAGGGTTGCAAGCGACATTAGAGCAGCGCCCCCACGGCCTTCTCGACGTCCTTCATGTCCTGCGTGGGCTCGAAGCGGGCAACGACGTTGCCGTCACGGTCGACCAGGAACTTGGTGAAGTTCCACTTGATGTAGGCCTTGTCACCGTGCTCCTTGTTGACGCTGGCGATGACGGGCTTCATGGCGAGCGCCTTGAGGCCCTTCATGCCCTCGAAGGGCTTGGCGGTGGCCAGCTCGACAAAGAGCGGGCTGGCGTTCTCGCCGTTGACCTCGAGCTTCTTGAACTGGGGGAACTCGGTGCCAAACTTGAGGGTGCAGAACTGGTGGATCTCCTCGTCGCTCTCGGGCGCCTGGTTGGCAAACTGGTTGCAGGGGAAGTCGAGGATCTCGAAGCCCTGCTCGCGGTACTTGGCGTAGAGGGCCTCGAGGTCCTCGTACTGGGGCGTGAAGCCGCAGCCGGTGGCGGTGTTGACGATGAGGGTGACCTTGCCGGCGTACTCCTGCAGCGAGACCTCGGAGCCGTCGCGGGCGATGACCTTGTGATCGTAGATGGACATGTTGTCCCCTTTCCGGACACCTCGGCGTCCTTTTTTAATTGCTTACAATTCGATTGTACACAATCTTTTATCTATTGCAAGCGCGAATTGGGATAATTTCTTGTCAGACGGAAGAGGCGAGCCACTTTTCATAGGCACGCCGGTACCTGCCCACGGCCCGCTCGAACCTGTCGTCCACATCATGACGCTCGGAGCATGCGGCAATGAGGCGTTCCACGACATCGTTCATCCTCGGCACGAGGTCCGGATGCCCGCGAAAGACGAAAGCCCCACCATCGTTCATGGACTCGTTGCGGCCGGCCATGTTCTCCACGACCAAGGTGATGTCGAAGGTGTCGAGGCACGTCATCTTCTCCATCTCGTCGAGAAGCCTGCCCAAACATGCCTCTGCATCGCAGTTGTTTCGCCTGATGACGTCTAAGATGCGCCTGTGCGTCACCCACACGCGGCCAGGCTCAGACCACAGGTCCCCAAAGAGACGCTCGAGAAGCTCCTCGTCCCACTCCCCCAAGGTGTCCTTCCCAAGGCCGAGCATCATGAAGCTGCCATACCTGGCAGGCTCCTCCCGGTCCATGTGGAACGAGGACCCGAGGTACTGGAGGTAGAACTCCTTGGCTTCTTCCAATGTCATGGCATGCACCTCGGTTGGCGACCCCGCCCTTCGCGAGGTCATCGGCTGATGCCATCTTAGGCCATGTTCCGTGATGCGGACGGCGAGGGTGGACAGGACGGCAAATCCTTGGACTTCGAATGCCAGACGTCCTATCCTTGCAGGGTAGAGGGCCATCTGCCCCAGCAGGCAGCCACGACACGAGGGGGACCAATGATCGTCGACAGCATGAGGCACATCAGGGACTACGAGGCCGTCCTTCCCGGCATCTGCGCCGGCATGGACTTCGTCGAGTCGGCAGGCCAGCTCGAGCTGGGTCGCCATGACTTCGAGGGTGGCTACGTCGTGGTGGCGGAGGGCAGCACCACGCCCGTGACCGAGGGGCTCTTCGAGGCCCACAACGTCTATGCCGACGTGCAGATCATCCTCGACGGGTCCGAGGAGGTGGCGTGGGCGGAGCGTGAGGCCCTGGACGTCGTGAAGGCATATGACCCCGCCGGCGAGGCGGAGATGCTGGAAGGCCCCCGCACCCACACCATGCTGATCGAGAAGGGCATGTTCTGGATCGCCTTCCCGCACGACGCGCACCGCCCCAGCGCCCACACGGCCGAGGGCCACTCCTACCGCAAGATCATCATGAAGCTGCCCGTCGCGTAGCGACCCGATGACAAGCAGGCGGGGCTCGCTTGCGGAGCCCCTCCCCTAACCCACGGTGAAGGCGCGGCTTTCGACCAAGTCATGGAGTACATCGCGACCAGGCCGCTCGGCGACTCGCGCCGGGTCGCCGTGACCGTCAACAAAGACAACCTTGT
>CAMPCT010000244.1 GCA_946647055.1 uncultured Atopobium sp.
AGCGCGGAGAGCCCGTCGGCCACCTGCTGGGCACCGCCCTGCAGGGACGCAACGTCACCCGACTTCTCCTCGATGGCGCCCACGAGCTGGCTGGCCCCGGCAGAGACCGCCGACGCGCCGTCTGCGAGGCTCGAGGCACCAGCGTCGAGCTGGCCCAGGCCGTCGTTGAGCGAGGAGGCACCCTGCGAGACCTGGCTGATGCCGTCGTTGAGCTGGCCGGAGCCGGCCTCGAGCTGACCCAGGCCGCTGTCGAGTGCGTTGGCACCGTCGCGGGCGGCGGAGAGGCCGGTCGTGAGCTGGCCGGAGCCGGCCTCGAGCTGGCCCAGGCCGTCGGCCAGGTTCGACGAGCCGTCCCTGGCGGCGCTCGCCCCGTCGGCAAGCTGGCGCGTGCCGTCTACGAGCTGCTCGGCACCGGACTCGGCGTCGTCAAGGCCACTCGCCAGGGCCGACGAGCCGTCACGCGCGGTCGAGAGGCCGTCGGTGATCTGGGCGGAGCCGTCACGGGCATCGCCCAGACCGCTTGCCAGGTCGCCCGCGCCGTCATGTGCGGTGGCCAGGCCGTCGGTGATCTGCGAGGATCCGTCATGGGCGTCCGCAAGGCCGTCGGCCAGCTCGCGCGAGCCGTCGGCCGCCTCGCCCAGCGAGTCGCCCGTCTCGTCGATGGTGTCAAAGATCTCGACGAAGTAGTTCTCGCCGATGGCGTAGTTGGTCTCGGCGGTCACCTGGCGCATGACCGAGGCGCCCAAGATGGACGAGAGGTAGTTGTTGGCGTCGTTGCACACCAGCACGAGGCGCGCCCGCTCGGGATCGTCCCCCTGGGCGGAGGCCACCTTCTCCGAGAAGTCCTCGGGAATCACGATGGTGTTGTAGTAGGTGCCGGCCTCGAGGCCCGCCTGGGCCTCCTCCGCGGAGTCGACGAAGTGGTAGTCGAGCGTGCCCGAGTCGCGCAGGGCCTCGACCAAGTCGTCTCCCGCATGGACCTCGTCTCCGCCCTCGGTGGTCACGGGGACGTCCTCGTTGACCACGGCCACGGGCAGCGTGTCGAGGCGGCCGTAGGGGTCGTAGAAGGCCATGAGGTAGAGGGCGCCATAGATGAGCGGGATGAGCGCGATGCCGAGCATCGCGATCTTCATGCCCAGGTTGGCGCGGGCGGAGTGGAAGTCGAGCAGCGAGAAGCGCAGTCCGCGCAGCGGGTTCTCCATGCTAGGCCACCTCCCTCTCGAGGCCCTTGCGCTCCCAGGCGGCACGCTGGGCGCGGGCGTCGTCGGTCAGGCAGTAGGCGGTGTCGAAGCGCGCGGCGAGGTCGTAGTCGTTGACGCCGCAGATGACGCAGGTCCCCTCGCGGTGCGCGAGGTCGCAGAGGCGGTCGGCCAGGGCGTGCGACTGGTGCTCGGTGAGGTCGCGCTCGATGTCGCCCACCACCAGGATCCTCGGGTCACCCACCATGCCCAAGGCGATGCCGAGCAGGTCGAAGTCGCGGCGCTCGAGGTCGTCGATGACCGTGGCGGCGTGGCCAGCAAGGCCCCAGCGGGAGAGGTACTCCTCGGTCGCGGCGCGGCCGGACGGCCTGCCTGCGAGGCTCAGCTCGGCCGAGACGACCGTGCGCACGCGCAGGAAGCGCTCGACGTCGTTGACACGCTCGAAGAAGCCGAGGCCCGCCAGGGGGCGGACCTTGTCAAGGCCGCGCAGATGGCGCGCGTTGACGCCAGCAATGGAGAGACTGCCCTCGGTGGCGAGCATGCGCCCGGCCAGCGTGAGCAGGAGCTCGGTCTTTCCGCCCTTGTTCTCAGCGCAGATGGCATGTGCCTGGCCGCCTGCGAGGTCGAGGTCGACGCCCTGGTAGGCCCTCCCCCGCACGCCCCGCATACCGAGCCCGCGTGCCACCACGAGGTGCTGGTCGGCACCTGTGGACTGATCCTGCATCGTAAAAACCTCCTTGGTCATGTGTCCGTTTGTCGGTCAGGTATCTTATTCCCTATTTTTGAACTGGGTTTAATTATTCAGAAAATGCACAGGAGCTTGACAATCGACGGGCATGGGCCGCCAATCTGGTTCTCTGATCGCGTGCAATGAGGTGGGAAGGCCTCGCATGGCGTGCATTCCGGGGACCAAGCCAGACCAAGCGGCACGTCCCTCTTGGCAGCGCTATACTAGATAGGTTGACACCATACCCAACCACGAGGAGACACCTTGAGCGACAACACTCCCGTCCGCGTGCGCTTCGCGCCCTCCCCCACCGGCAAGCTCCACATCGGCGGCGCCCGCACGGCCATCTACAACTGGGCGTTCGCCCGTGCCACGGGCGGCACCTTCATCCTGCGCATCGACGACACCGACCCCACCCGCTCCACCGAGGAGAACACCCAGATCATCCTGCGCGCCATGCGCTGGCTGGGCCTCGACTGGGACGAGGGCCCCGAGGTGGGCGGCGACTACGCCCCCTACTGGCAGACCGAGTGCCTGCCCATCTACCGCGAGGCCGCCATGCGCCTGGTCGAGCAGGGCAAGGCCTACTACTGCTTCTGCTCCCCCGAGAAGCTCGCGGCCGACCACGACGCCGCCGTCGCCCGCAAGGACAGCTTCCAGGGCTACCAGCGCACCTGCCGCGACATCGACCCGGCGGAGGCCCAGGCCCGCGTGGACGCCGGCGAGCCCTACACCATCCGCATCAAGGTGCCGCTGGACCGCGGCGACGTCATCGTGCACGACGCGGTCCACGGCGACGTGACCTTCAACGCCAAGGAGCTCGACGACTTCATCATCTTCCGCTCCGACGGCACGCCCACCTACAACTTCGCCACCGTGGTGGACGACGCCCGCATGGGCATCACCCACATCATCCGCGGCGACGACCACCTCTCCAACACCCCGCGCCAGATCATGGTCTACGAGGCCCTGGGCGCCCCCACGCCCACCTTCGCGCACATCTCGATGATCCTGGGCTCCGACGGCAAGAAGCTCTCCAAGCGCCACGGTGCCACGAGCGTGGAGGAGTACCGCGACGCCGGCTACCTGTCGGACGCCTTCGTCAACTACCTGTCGCTGCTGGGCTGGTCGCCCGACGGCGAGTCCACCATCATCCCGCGCGAGCGCCTGGCCCGCGAGTTCTCGCTCGACCACGTGAGCAAGAACCCGGCCATCATGGACCCCTCCAAGCTGGACTGGGTCAACGCCCAGTACCTGCAGGCCATGGACGACCAGACCTTCGCCGACGAGATCCTGATCCCGCAGCTCCACATGCACGGCCTCGAGCCCGCGGGCGAGTGCCTGCACGACGCGGCCTGGTATGACCTGCTGGCAAGCGCCCTCAAGCCGCGCACCACGCTGGCGGCCGACGTCGTCGACCAGTCGCTCTACCTCTACACGCCCGACGACGAGCTCGAGTACGACGAGAAGGCCGTGTCCAAGTGGCTGGGCAAGGCCGGTGCGGCCGACGCGCTGACCGCGGCGTCAGAGGCCCTCGCAGCCGTCGACGAATGGACCCCCACCGCCATCGAGGCCGCGCTCGACCCGCTGCCCGAGCAGCTGGGCATGGGCAAGGGCAAGGTCTTCCAGCCCATCCGCGTGGCCGTGACCGGCAGCGCCGCCTCCCCCGGCATCGGCGAGACCCTCGCGCTGGCCGGCAAGGACCACGTGCTCGCCCGCATCGAGCGCGCCAAGGCGCTGGCCAAGTA
>CAMPCT010000245.1 GCA_946647055.1 uncultured Atopobium sp.
AGAGGGCGCCGCCGCCGCGGGCGTCGCCGTCGAGCTTGGACATGATGACGCCGTCAAAGTCGACGCGCTCGGCGAAGGCCGCCACCACGTTGACGATGTCCTGGCCGGTCATGGCGTCGACGACCATGAGGAGCTGGTCGGGCTGGACCGCGTCCTTGATGTCCACGGCCTCCTGCATCATCTGCTCGTCCACCTGCATGCGGCCGGCGGTGTCGACGATGACGATGTCGCACAGGCGGTCGACGGCGTCGCGGATGGACTCGGTCGCGATGCCCACGGGGTTCTTGCCGTCACCGCGGAAGACCGGCACGCCGATCTCGCCGCCCAGGGTGGCCAGCTGGTCTGCAGCGGCCGGTCGGTAGGTGTCGCAGGCGGCCAGGAGCGGGTGGTGGCCCTGGCGCTTGAGCATGTAGGCCAGCTTGGCAGCCGCGGTGGTCTTGCCCGAGCCCTGCAGGCCCACGAGCATGATCACGTTGGGCGTCTTGTTCTGGGCCAGCTCGAGGCCGCTCTCGGTGGTGCCGAGCAGGGCCGTGAGCTGCTCGAGCACGATCGCGACGACGTTCTGCGCGGGCGTGAGCGAGTCGAGCACCTCGGCCGTGAGGCACTTCTCCTTGCAGGCGGCCACGAAGGAGCGGACGACCTTGTAGCTGACGTCCGCCTCGAGCAGCGCCATGCGGATCTCGCGCATCGCGGTGTTGATGTCGTCCTCGGTGAGGCGTCCCTTGCCGCGCAGGCGGTCGAAGGTGTCCTGGAGGCGGTCGGAGAGGTTCTGGAACATGGCCATGGCGGTCTACTCCTTGGGTCACTCGATGCCGACGAGGGCGTCGCAGAAGTTCCTGGCGTCGAAGGCCTGGAGGTCGTCCATGCCCTCGCCCACCCCGATGCGCCAGATGGGAAGACCCAGCTGGCTGGCGATGGCGACGGCGATGCCGCCCTTGGCGGTGCCGTCGAGCTTGGTCACGATGAGGCCGTCGACGTCGAGGGCCTCGTTGAACTCGCGCGCCTGGTTGAGGCCGTTCTGGCCGGTGGTCGCGTCGATGACGAGCACCACGCTCACGGGCATGGAGCTGCGCTTGCGGGTGACGTTGACCACCTTGGCCAGCTCGCGCATGAGCTCGGGGCTGGTATGCAGGCGCCCGGCGGTGTCGATGAGCAGAAGCTCGGTGCCGTCCTTCTCGGCGCGCTCGACCACGTCGTAGCAGACGCTGGCGGGGTCGGCGCCGCGGTCGCGCGTGACGACCTCGACGCCGGCGCGCTCGCCCCACACCTGGAGCTGCTCGATGGCGGCGGCGCGGAAGGTGTCGGCCCCGCCGATGAGCACCGAGCGGCCGGCGGCCTTGGCACGGCCCGCCAGCTTGCCCACCGTGGTGGTCTTGCCGGCGCCGTTGATGCCCACGAAGAGCACGCAGCTGGGCAGGTCCTCGAAGGGGTCGCGCTCGGGCACCGGGAACTCGCTCGCCAGGCGGCGCGAGAGGGCGCCGCGCAGCTGGGGCGCGGTGCGCAGGTTCTCGCGGGCGGCCTGCTCGCGCAGGTCGTCGGTGACGCGCATGGCCAGCTCGCCACCCATGTCGCCCATGACGAGCGTGTCCTCGAGGTCGTCCCAGAAGGTCTCGTCGACCTCGCCGCCCATGTAGAAGATCTCGTTGATTGCCTCGCGAGAGCGCTCGAGGCCCCGCCTCAGGCTGTCAAGGAATCCCATCTTAGGCATCGACCACCTTTCCCGTGGCACGGTCGAGGCGCTGCGAGACGACGTGGCTCACGCCGTCCGCCTGCATCGAGACGCCGTAGAGGACGTCGGCCTGCTCCATCGTGCGCCGCTGGTGCGAGATGACGATGAGCTGGGTGACGTCCTTGAGCTGCTCGATGGCGCCAAGGAGCTTGTTGAGGTTGGAGTCGTCGAGGGCGGCCTCGACCTCGTCGAACACGTAGAAGGGCACCGTGCGGGTGCGATAGACGGCGAAGAGCAGCGCCAGCGCCGTGAGCGACTTCTCGCCGCCGCTCATGAGGGTCATCTTGGCAAGGCGCTTGCCACGCGGCTGGGCCACGACCTCGATGCCGGTCTCGGCGGGATGGTCGGGGTCGGTCATCTCGAGGTGGGCGCGGCCACCCGGGAAGAGCACCGCGAAGACCTGCTCGAAGTTGCGGTTGACCGCCTCGAAGGTCACGAGGAAGGCACGGCGCATCTTGCGGTCGATGGCCGCGGTGATCTTGACCAGCGACGCGCGGGCGCGCTCGAGGTCGGCCACCTGCTCGTTGATGTAGTCGGAGCGCTCCTTGAGGCGCTCGTACTCCTCCATGGCCACCTGGTTGACGGGGCCGATGTCGGCGAGCTGCTTGGTCAGGCGTGCCGCGTCGCGCTCCATGGCGTCGCGGTCCTCGGGCTCGGGCAGCGCCAGGGCGTCCTCGAGGGTGTAGGCGCCGGGCGCCGTGATGGCGGCGACGGCGTTCTCGACCTGGACCTCGAGCCTTCCGGCCGCGACCTTGGCGTCGGCGACGGAGGCCTGGGCGGCCTCGAGGGCCGACTGGGCACGGGCCACCTGCTCGCGGGCGTCGGCGATGGTCCTCTTGAGCGAGTCGGAGTCGGCCTCGGCCAGGCTGGCACGGTCGCGCAGCATGGCGGCACGCGCGAGCGCGCACTCGTGGACCGCGTCGTAGCGGGCATGCAGGGGGTCGACGCGCAGGCGCAGCACCTCGAGGGCGCGGGCCGAGCGCTCGATGCCCGAGCTGCGGCCGTCGAGGTCGGCGACGCGCCTCTCGAGCTCGGTCGTGCGGCTCTCGAGGTGACGGCTGCGCTCCGAGACGGTCGCAAGCTCGAGGCGTGTGTCGGAGAGGGCGCGGGCAGCGCGGGTCTCCTCCTCGGCCATGCCGGCACGGCCGGCAGAGACCTCCTCCAGCTCGAGCGCGAGGGCCTCTGCGGTGGACGTCGCCTCCTCGGCCGACGCGCGGTGCCCCTCGAGCTGAGCCTCCGCCTGGGCGGCGCGCGCGGCGGCGTCGGCGCGACGTGCCGAGAGCGACGCGTGCTCGTCGGCCGCCTGGGCTCGCTGGGCCTCGAGGCGCCCAAGCTCCGCCGAGACGGACGTGAGCTCTCCCGAGAGGCGGGCGACCTCGCCCTTGGCGGTGGCAAGCTCGTCGCGAGCGGCGGCGAGCGCCTCGGTTGCGCGGGTCTCCCCGTCCAGCGCGGCCTCGAGGGCCGCCTCGAGCTTGGGGAGGGACTTCTCGAGCGAGCGGATGCGGCGCTTGCGCTCGAGGGCGCCGTCCTGCGTGGCGCCGCCGCCGATGACGACGCGGCCGTCGGGGAAGACGGTAACGCCGGAGATGGTCGCATAGGTGGAGGCAAGGTCCGTCTCGTGGCTGCGCACCGCGGCGTCGAGCGTCTCGACGATGCGGACGTCGCCCAGGACGGCCTCGATGAGGTCACGCGCGCCGTCCGCGACCTCGAGGAGGTCGACGAGGCGCGTGCCCCTGCCGCCCTCGCGTGCGGGGGCCTGGGCGGACTTGCTCACGACGACGGCACGGCCCGCGGTGCCACGGGCGTCGAGGGCGCGCGCGGCGACGCCGGCAAGGGCGGTGCGGTCGGCCACGACGAGCGCGGAGAGGGCGTCCCCCAGCAGGCGCTCGACGAGCGACTCGAGCTCGGGCGGGGCCTGGACGA
>CAMPCT010000246.1 GCA_946647055.1 uncultured Atopobium sp.
CGATGATCTTGGCCTTGCCCAGCGGCGTCTCGATGACGGCGTTCTTCTTGGGCGCACGTCCCTTGAAGTCACGGTAGGCCTCGAACTCGTAGCGCAGGCAGCACATGAGACGACCGCACGCGCCGCTGATCTTGGTGGAGTTGAGGGGCAGGTCCTGCTCCTTCGCCATGCGGATCGAGACGGGCTCGAACTGGCGGCCAAAGCGGGCGCAGCACAGCTCCTGGCCGCAGTGGGCATAGCCGCCCACGAGCGCGGCCTCCTCGCGAACGCCGATCTGGCGCATGTCGATGCGCTCGTGGAGCTCGCGGCTGAGGTCGCGCACCAGCTGGCGGAAGTCGACGCGCTCCTCGGCGGCGAAGTAGCACACGACCTTCTCGCCACCAAAGAGGTACTCGACGCCCACGGGCTTGATGTCGAGGCCCGACTCCTTCACCAGCGCGCGGTAGGCTGGGAAGACCTGCTCGCCCTTCTCGGCGAGCTCGGCGGCGCGGTCGAGGTCCTCGTCGGTCGCCACGCGCAGCACCGGCTTGAGGACGCCGGCGCCCTTTTCGTCGAGCTCCTCCTCGGGGACCTCGAACGGGTTCATGGTGGCGAGGCCGATCTCGGTCCCGCGCTCCGTCGAGCAGATCACGTGGTCACCCGCGACGGCCTCGGTGTCGACGGGGTCAAACCACAGGTCGCGCTGGGCGTACTGGAACTTCACCGGAATCACGGTGCGCATGTGAGGGCCTCCTTGACGGACAGGAGCATGGCCTCGAGGGCCACTTGGGGGGTGACGTTGTGGGCGAGGTCGTCGCCGGCGCGCGTCACGGCGCGCAGCGCGGAGACGAGTCCCGCGGTGGTGGTACGGTTGGCAATGGCCTCGACGGCGGCAGACGCGTCGGCATTGACGACGGGATCGGGCGCGCCCTCGCGGAGCACGAGGCAGTCGCGCAGGAGTGACTCGGCCGCTGCCAGGGCTTCCATCATACCCGAACGCTCGCGCACGGAGAGGGTCCGCTTGGCATCGGCCTCGATCTGGCGCATGGCCGACGCGGAGAAGTAGTCCTCGAGGTCGCGGGTGCGCTCCTTGACCTCCTCCTTGACCACGTCGTCACGCTTGCGGCGGCGACCCCGGTCGTCGAGCATCCCCGCGGCGTCGAGAACGGCGGTGTAGAGGGCGTCGGCCGAGCGCAGGACGTCCCAGGAGTCGTCGGCGGGCAGCTCGGAGATGGTGCGCACCATGAGGCGACGCACCTCCTGGCGCTTGGGCGAGGCGAGGAAGGCAGCCGCGCGCTCGGGGGTGCCGGCCACGGCAAGGGCGAGCGCCGCGTTCGCGGGGGTGGCCCCATGCCCCTTCACCAGCTGCTCCACGCCCACCGCAGCCGGCACGATGCGGAAGGGCACCTGCTGGCAGCGCGAGACGATGGTGGGCAGGATCGCGTCGACCGAACGGCCCAGGAGGATGAAGTAGACCCCCGGGGGCGGCTCCTCGATGGTCTTGAGCAGGGCGTTTGCCGCCTTGTCGCGGAGCAGGTCGGCGCGGGTGACGATGTAGGCCTTGGCACGGGCGCGCATGGGCGCCATTTGGACGTCCTCGATGAGCTCGTGGACCTGGTCGACGAGGTAGCCCGTCACGCTCTGGGGCTCGAGGAGGTGCACGTCGGGGTGGGTGCGGTGGCTCACGCGCCGGCACTCGTCGCAGCTGTCGTCACCCCCGTTGGGGCACACGATGCACTGGGCGAGAGCCCAGGCGGCGTCAAGCTTGCCCGAGCCGGGCGCCCCCAGAAAGAGGTAGGCATGGCTCAGGCGCCCCTCGAGGACGGCGGCCTCGAGGAACTCGCGGACGCGCGGCTGGCCCACGATGCGCTGAAGGGCGACGACCTCAGGCATGCGCCGCCTCCGAGGCAGGGCCGTGGGACGAGACGGGCACGGGGATGGGGGCGTCCGCCAGCTCGGGCAGGACGTCGAGGAGCTCCGCGACCATGCGGGCGTAGACCTCCCCCTTCTCGCCCGACCCGTGCACGACGCGGACGCGCTCGGGCTCGGCCGCGGCAAGCGCGAGGTAGCCCTGACGGACGCGCTCCTGGAAGGCGATGCCCTCGGCCTCCATGCGGTCCGTGCCGTGGCGCGTGGCGCGCTCGTAGGACTCCTCGGTCGCGAGGTCGAAGACAATGGTGCGGTCGGGGACCAGCCCGCAGCTGCCCAGGGCGTTCGCCGTGGTGACGAGGTCGACGTCGATGCCACGGGCACAGGACTGGTAGGCGTAGGTCGAGTCGTAGAAGCGGTCGCACACCACGACGGCACCGCGCTCGAGGGCGGGGACGATGACCTCCTCAACCAGCTGGGCGCGCGACGCCTCGTAGAGGAGCAGCTCGCAGGTGGGCGACATCCCGGTGTTCTCGGGGTCGAGCAGGATGGCGCGGACCTTCTCCGAGATGACGGTGCCACCCGGCTCGCGCAGGCGGACGACCTCGCGGCCGACGGCCTCGAGCGCCTCGGCGAGCATGCGCGCCTTGGTGGACTTGCCGCTGCCGTCGGCGCCCTCGAGGGTGATGAAGGCGCCGGGTCGCGAAATGAGTGGCTGGTCGGTCATGTGGGTCCCTCGCTCGGTGGTGTACGGGGGGATTCTAGCAGGTGGTTATGGTGTGAACGTGTCCGCACGGGAGAGGGGCTCCCCTCCCCCGTTACGACTTCTTCTTGCGGGTGCCGCCCTTGCCGCCTCCCTTGCGGGCGCGGGTGCGCGGTGCCGCAGCCTTCTTCTCCTTGCCCGGGCAGTCCATGTTGACGCAGATCTTCCAGGGGCCACGCGCGGTGACGACCTCGACCATGGGGGCACCGCAGTCGGGGCAGGTCTCGCCTGTCGCACGTAGCTCGCCACGCTGCGGCAGCGGGTAGCTCGTGCCGCAGTCGTCGTAGTTGGTGCAGCGGATGAAGCGCTTTCCGCTCTTCTCGCTCCTATGGGCCACCAGCTTGCCCTCGCGACCGGCCGCGGCACACGTGGCGCACTCCCCCACCACGACGTCGGGCTCCTGGTTGGTGGGGCAGGCGGGGTTGACGCACTGCTCGTAGGCCTTCGCGCGGAACGGCTTGCACTTGATGCGCGGGGCGCCGCAGTGCGGGCACACGCCGGCCTCGCCCTCGATGGGCTCGATCTTGACGCCCGTGGGGACGGGGTAGGTGACGTCGCACTCGGGCCAGCCCATGCAGCCGATGAAGCTGCCGCGCGTCTTGGGCGAGTTCTTCATGACCAGGTCGCAGCCGCACTTGGGGCACTGGCCCACCTTTGCGTCGGCCGTCACGGCGTCCGAGATCGCCGCGCCAAGGTCCTCCTTGTGGGCGATGAGGTCGTCGAGCATCCCCGCGAGCAGCGCGCGCGAGTGGTCGACCACCTGGTCGCGCGTCTCGCCGCCCTCGGCCACGCGCGTCATGTCGCCCTCGAGCTCGGCGGTCATGTCGGGCGAGGTCACGTGCGGCGCGTACGTGGTGAGCGCGTCGATGATGGCCATGCCCAGCTGGCTGGGCTCGATGGGGTCGTTCTTGAGGTACTTGACCTCATAGAGGCGCTCGATGATGCTCGCACGCGTGGACTTGGTGCCCAGGCCCAGGCGCTCCATCTCCTGGATGAGCTTGCCCTGGCTGTAGCGCGCGGGCGGCTCGGTCTGC
>CAMPCT010000247.1 GCA_946647055.1 uncultured Atopobium sp.
CATAGGCATTTTCTTTTGAGAACGAATCGGCGTACAGTACGAATCAGCAAGGACGGCTAGCCAAAACAGTTCGTTCGCACCATCCCATCACAAGCAAGCGCACGGCAGACCGCGAGGGGAGCAGCCCCTCGGGAAGGGACCCATCATGAAGATGCACATGCCCACCGGCCCTAAGCCCAACTACGACCTCGACCTCCTCAACTGGCGCAGCGACGAGCGCTGGGCCCACCCCGAGATCATCGGCCCCTGGACCGCCCAGGAGACCGACCAGGGCTTCTACGAGAAGACCTTCAACCCCGCCATTCCGGCGGCCGAGCGCGACGCGGCCACCAAGGCGTCCATGCAGGTCTACATCGACATGATGCCGCCGAAGGACCCCAACTTCATCAAGCATTACGAGTTCGACGGCTACGAGATCGAGACCGCCTGGGGCCGCGCGACCGTCGCCCGTCCCAAGGACCTCCCCCTCGACAAGAAGACCCCGGTCATCTTTGCCATCCCCGCCGGCGGCCTCTCCATCTGCCTTGACACCATGGTTCCCGAGGAGATGATCTCCGGTGCGTTTGGTGCCACGGTGGTCATCCCGACCTGGCGCTGCATCTTTGACGAGGGCGGCCAGTACCCGGGCACCATCGACGACCTCGACAACGTCTACAAGTGGATGCTCGACAACGCCGACGAGCTGCACATCAACACCAACCGCATCGTCATCTGGGGCGAGTCCTCGGGCGGCCACCTGGCCCTGGCCCTGTGCCACCGCCTGAAGAACAAGGAGAACCCGTACTACGGCAAGATGCCGCGCGGCTGCATCGCCTTCGAGCCGATCACCGACGACCGCACCGTCTACCTCAACTCCAAGCGCGCCTGCCCCAGCTGGGACTCTGACGCCATCCACGCAAGCGCCATCGAGTGGCTGGGCTACGAGTGGATGAACCCCGCGTACACCCCCGCCGAGGCCTTCGCCAACCACGCCACCCCCGAGGAGTGCGTCGGCCTTCCGCCCACCATCATCCACACCGGTGACGCCGAGCCCTGCGTCGACTCGCAGATGGAGTACGTGGGCAAGCTCATCCGCGCCGGCGTCTACGCCTCCATCCACGTCTGGGGCGGCTGCGACCACTCGGCGCTGCACAACCCCATGAAGAGCCCCGAGAACCTCGAGATCCCCTACATCAACACCTACTGGAGCGTCCTGCAGAACGACGTCAAGAACTTCCTCAAGTACGACCTGCGCCGCTCCTTCGTCAAGAAGATCCTGGCCGGCGAGGAGCAGCCCCGCGTCTTCCCGCAGGCGTAAGACCTCCACGCCATGGGAGGTGCGAGGGCCATTGGGGGATATTCCCCTGGCGCACCTCCGAGAATGGCTTGAGCCCCGTACGTTCGTGCGTCAGGGGAGTATCCCCCAATGGCCAACGCCCACCCCATCCCCGAAAGGATCACCACTATGGCAGACATCAGCGAAGTCAGCTACGTCGAGTTCGAGGCCGAGGGCTGCGAGTACGACGAGGACACCCCCGTCACCGGCTCCTACGTGGCCCCCAAGTCCGAGACCAAGACCATCATCATCGCGTCGCCCCCCTCGACCAGCGAGGTCCCCATCAACCCCCGCAAGGGCATCCTGTGCATCACCAAGGCCGGGCTTGCTGCCGACTACGCCGGCCTGGACGACCTCAAGGCCAAGGCCGTCGACGACCAGGAGGTCTACGTGTTCCCCGTCCTGCGCGAGGACGAGGAGGACGCCCTGAACGACCTCTTCGCCACCTACAACTTCATGTTCATGAGGTCCGGGTCCGAGCTCAACGTCAGGAAGGACGAGATCGTCCTCGCCGCAACCGACGAGTGCATGGAGCTTGCCGAGAAGTTCGTGGAGTTTGCCGCCGACGAGTTCGACGTCGAGTTCGACGACCCCGAGGAGCTTGAGCTCTAGGCATCTGACGGGCTTCGATTCCGTTATCAGCGCACTGGGGGAGTATCCCCGAATGGCCCCCAGTGCATCCACCCTTGAAAGGAAGTGTCCACCGTGAACAAGTCATCCAAGTCCCTCGCAATGGGTGCCGTGATCGCCCTGTGCGTGGCCATGGTCGTCTGGACCGGCATTGGCTACAACACCCTGTCCCTGTACGCCGCCCCCGTCACCGAGGAGTTCGGCATCGGCCGTACCCAGTTCATGAGCTGCCTCACCGCCATCGCGCTGCTCAACTCGCTGGGCCAGATGTTCCTCTTCGGCACCCTCGCCGAGAAGCTCGGCACCCGTCGCTACTTCATCATCTGCTGCATCCTGGGCACCGTCGGCTTCGCCATCCAGGCCTTCTCGCAGAACTTCCCCATGCTGCTCGCCGGCACCATCATCCTGGGCTGCGGCATGCCCGGCCTGTCCATCACCATGGCCAACCTGGTCGTCGACAAGTGGTTCAAGAAGAACCAGACCCAGATGTGCTCCTACGCCCAGACCGCTTCCGCCGTCGGTGGCATCGTGTTCTCCGCCATCTGGGGCATCCTCATCGCCAACCTGGGCTGGCGCATCCCCTTCATGATCACCGTCGCCATCGCCGCCGTCTCCACCATCGCCATCATGTTCATCTACAAGGGCGACCCGGACGACCTGGGCGTCGCCCCCATGTTCGCTGACGAGGCCCCCGCTGCTGACGAGGCCGTCGCCGATGCCCCCGCCGAGGCCGTCTCTGGCCTGACCTTCGCTGAGGCCGTCAAGTCACCTAAGTTCTACATGCAGATCCTCTGCTTCTTCCTGGCCGGCGCCACCACCTATGGCGTGTTCAACCAGCTCGCCCTCTTCGCGTCCGACTCCGGCGCCGCCGCCATCGCCGGCACCATCGTCTCCGTGGCGCTCATCGCCCAGGCCGTGGGCATGATGGTCCTGTCGCCCATCGCCGACAAGGCCGGCGTCAAGTGGCTCGTCCTCATCGCGCTCGTCGCCCTCATCGCCGGCTGCGCCATCGTGTTCGTCACCGGCGGCCAGCTCAACGTGCCCCTGCTCTACGTCGTCGGCGCCTGCGTGGGCTTCTCCACCGCCGGCTCGCAGATGCCCATGGGCGCTGCCGTCCGCGAGGCCTTCGGCTCCCGTGACTTCGGCAAGATCCTCGGCATCATGGTGGGCGTCGTCTCCCTGGGCGCCTCCGCCGGCCCGATGATCATGTCCGCCTTCTACGACATCTTCGGCAACTACCAGCTCGGCCTCATCGTCATGATGGTCGCCTCCGCCGCCTACATCCTCATGATGTTCCCGGCCACCGCCAAGGCCTACAAGGACTAGTTGCAAGAGCACACGCAAGCTCGTCGGGGCGCCGTCCTTCGGGTCGGCGCCCCTCTTGCGCGCCTATCCCGCAAGCTCCTCGGCAAAGAGGGGATAGAGCAGGGCAAGCTCGGAGCTTGTCGCAGAGGCCCTCCCAAGGAGCCTGCCCGCATCTTCGGCGAGCCGCTGGCCTTCCTTGGTCTCGAGATGCTCTTTCAACACCTCTCGCATCACGCCAAACGACTTCCACACGGCGGCAAAGTACGGGGACAGGCCCTCCAGGATGGAGCAGACCTCGCGGTTCTCGAGGAAGGCAAGGCAGGCATCGTTGAGCTCCCTGTTCTCGCTGCAGAGCCTGCGAAG